>WJKD01000180.1 GCA_014729315.1 Promethearchaeota archaeon
ATCCAACTCGCCCTCGTCAAAAATATTGCTGATATGGAGGTTTATGTTGGGCACGCTTGTTTGAAACAGCTCCGCCATCCCCCGCTGCGTCAGCCACACGGTTTCGTCCTGCAGGCGAACCTCGATTTTCGTCTCGCCCGAGTCGCCCTGGTAAATCAGAATCTCCGAATTCGGTTTGACGGGAAGGTTTTTTGACATGGGTCTGTTCTCCGTTAAGCAAACGGTTTGTTCTCATTGTAAATCTAAAGGCTCTCATAGATGCCTGATAATAAAAACGATAAATTGGGTAAATTAGGGATTATAAAATCAATATCTTATTGGAACAAATGAAGCGCGGCCTCCACAATTCTCAATTTTTTCCGCTATATAAAGTGCCCATTCTTTTGAATACCAATATACCCATCTATCGCTTCTTTTGTTATCTTTTCCTTTCATAAGTTTTACTTCTTCATCATATGTTCTGTTATGAATAAGTTCTCTATAAAACAATGTTGTTAAACATTCTAATACCTCTTTGTTTTTATAATCCCATTTAGCATGAACATAATATCTATCTCCCTTAGACGAACCGGTTGGATACAAAACTTTTGTTTTTTCCCCTGATTTAATTTTTGTTAATGTATTGTTCATCCAAGATTTTTTAGAACTTGAGGGTATTTCATTTAAAATTCTAACTGCCCGTTCTTTTTCAATTCTGAATAATAATTTAATAGCTTCATTTTTATTTGTGGAACTTGATATTAATTTTTGTCTTAAATAATCATCAAATTTAAATCGATCGTTTATCAGTTTTTTTGCTTTGTACGCTAATTCTTTGTCAGTATGTCTACTCAAATCTAGTAGTGTTAAAGTCATTGGCTCCTTAAAAGTTTGTATTTCCAAATAATCTCTAAGTTGTGAATCTGGGAAATTGCTCAACCGATCAAGCGCCTCAATTTTTTGGCCGATATCAGTTCGTTCTTCTTGCAATAGCTCAATCAGATAGGTATCAATTCGGAAGCTTTCTGGTTGAAATTTTTCTTTATAAAGATCCAATTTCTCCTGTTGCGCATAAGCAGAGTTAAGAAAGAAGAAGGAATGATTTGAAGGATTAGAGCATTTTAATATATTTTTTCCAGATATTTCATCCCATTCAACGCAATACTCTACAATTGGATATGAGCTATAATTTATTATAAATTCCTCAACTCTGCCTTGTCCTTTGCTGTAATATATTTTAAACCTTTGATCATTTTCAAAAGGTTTGTTTTGAATGCAAATAAAGTGTTCATCTCTTATTTGGGGTAAGCCTTTCTCAAGTGGTCTAATCATTGTAGCTTTGAGATACAAATCATTAGAGGTGATTTTTTCATATTCTTTTAGATTAGTAATTGTTCCTTTAAAAACATGAAAAGAACTTTGATAATCAAACCAAAATTTTACTGATAAACCCACAAGTATTACGCTAACTACTGCTGCTCCAAGAAAATACGAGCGCAAGGTATTAATTTCACTGTCTGATGCAGGTGGGTTAGTCCTCAAATTTGCTTTATTATAATTATTATACGCCCATCGACTAACAAATAGAGTAAATAAAAGGGCAAATAAAAAAGGACCAAACCGAAATGCCAAGCTTGTTAAATATGAAATGTTTTCCAAAATTTACACCTTATTTTTTGTTAATCTGAACATATATGTTAAGAGGCTGTCTTTTAGAGAAAAGCGTTCATGAAAGTTATTGCTGGGATTATTCACTTTTGGAACCATTCATAAACCATTTTTACAGTTTCGATCATATCCCTATCAAAATCATCTTTTCCCATAGCATTAAGCAAATCTTCTTCCGATAGAACTATTTTATATTTTTGAAGTGATTTTCTAATAGCTCTCAAAACAGTTTTTCCATCGACCAATTTCCAAGGAATTTTATTTTTAGAGATAGGCTCAGTCCAGCTTTCCCTGAGAAAACTTGCAACAAATTTTTCACCTTCCCTTCTTTTAGATGCATCAAAATTGTTATATACCCAAGAACGATTGTATTCTTGAATTTTAACGGGCAACTCATCCAATTCTTCGTTGCACCATTTTAAAATTACTTCATGCGCTAATTTTGAAATTGATCCTTCGGATTTCAATTCTGACGGTAGATTCCCTTGGTATTTTAGCTTTACTGCTTTTTCAACAATTACTGGTTCAATAAATATCGATTCGCGATTTCTGGTATTTAAAATATTTAATGGTAGCCCCTTTTCACGAGCCAATTTTCTAATCTGATTAACTGCTTCATCACATAATAAGTCACGATCTCTCAAATGTGCAACCTTAATACCGTCAGGCATAATATCACTGAGAATTTTCCTAACATATTCAAGTCTTTTAATCGTATTATCGTTAGATCCTTCGGAATATACTATTTGTACCAGCCTGCTTTTAGTACCCCAGTCTGAATATATTAATTTTCCTAAATGAAAAATGCAATTTTCGTCTTCACTACCTTCAAGAAGAAGTACTCTTTTAGTTCTTAAAATTTCTGCCAATTCAAGATGTGATGGCCAAATACCTACTTTTGAAAGTTCCTCTTCTAAATCTATAGGACTAGGAAATTTTCCCGCCTTTAGCTGCAAGGAATCAATGACTCGTATTTCAGGGAGTGAAGCTTCCCTTAAAAAGGTTTCTGAATGGGAAGCCATTATTACCTGCAAATCTTCTTCGTCTGAAAATTGACGAAGAATTTTCAAAAATGATTTTTGAAGGTTGTGGTGCATGTGTGCATCTGGTTCATCAAGCAGCAAAATCGGAGATGGATTTTGAAGTGCATGCGCCATGATTTGTAGTACTTGTAAGAAACCAGAGCCAGCGCTTACAAAATCGAATGGTATTCTATTTTTGGGCTCTTTATACTCGGCCTTCAAAAATTCGGTGGTTTTATCAGAAAAAGGAAGTTCTATTTTATCAACAGAAAACTCTTTAGAAATGATGTCTAGCAATTTTCTTAGTCGAGCTTTATCGCTCTTTAATCTTAAATATATGTTTCGAAGTACCTCGTTATGATGTCCACTATTCAGCAATTCTTCTAATCTTGCTTCATGCGCTAAAAGCTCTCTAGTCACGACTCCAAAAAAGCCTGGTATATATAGAGGAGGTCGATCTATTTGTGATAACTGTAATTCGCTCAATGGAGTTTTGGGTTGTAAAACGGGATCTATAACCATGAGAGTCGTGTAAGAAGCGTAAATTCTAAATGATAATTCCAAGCCATTTCTCAGCTTGCCATTTAGAATAATTGCTCGATCTCGCGAATTTGGGCTTATCCCTTGAAAACACAATTCCCGTAATTCATGAGCAGGAATTAAATGAAAATCACCGAATGGAATAACTGCTTTTGTGAACCGATATCCATTCCTCTCCTGTTTCGCACATTTAAGTATACACCAAAAAAACAATCTTATAGCTTGAAGAATCGAGGTCTTACCTGAACTATTCGTACCAACTAATAGCGTAATTCTATCAAAATCAATTCTAAAATCTTTGAAGCGCTTAAAACGCTCCAAATGAATGGTTTCTATTCCGCCTTTTGCCCATTCGACTTTTTCGCGCCCTTCATCCCTCGTAGTTATTTTGAAAAGATCCATTTGGTTCAATATTGTCTCCTTTTAAGCGTTGCTTTGATTATAGATTAGAATAGACAAAAATACAATTCCATTATTATTAGTTATGTTTTCACTTCTAAAAAATTGAAAAACATATCAAGATAGCAGTGTATTGCAAAAGATAATAATTTTTTTAGGCAAGCCAATCAAACCAAATTTAATAAACAATCCGCAATTTGTCAAGCCAAAAATTTGAATAATGTCATTCCACCAACTAATGTTATCGCTTTTTAATATTCAAAAAAAATCAACCAATTCAAAAACTCCACAACACTGCCGATACCGGAGAAACATCTTTTCTCTTGCTTCATTCAAAAAAAAGTGATACATTACAGCATAATTTTTCGTTATCATTTTTAACGAGGATCAATTATGAAATCGCGAAAAATCGGGTTGTATATTCTCATATCTCTTCTCTTTTCTACGTTTTCAGGAACGGTGTTCGGGCAGTTGGATCCCCGCTTTGGCGTGGCTGGCGTTTCCGGGACGCAGCATCTGGGGCAGATCGGTCCCGAATGGTACCGCGACTGGAATGATTCGTATCTGCCGGACAATATGCCGCCGGCAGATAAGCAGAAGATCTGGACTGTGGGCAAACTGAACTACCGCACGGATAATCTGGGAATGGACTGGAAATGGTACATTCTCGATCTGCTGGACCGCACGGATGTGGATTTTCTGCAGAGTCTGTTCAATCTGTCGCTGGCAGTGGTGAACAAGAATGTGATCCCGACTATCGGCGATTACTGGTACGATAACCGGGATTCGCTGGAAACCATGCTCTCCGACACGCTGGACACATTCGTGTACACGGATGTGAAGTACCGCGTCAAATACAAGGCGGATTTCAGGAATACGCAGATCGAGTTTCAGGATGAGCTGCCGGAATTCACTATCACGGTGGGGGAGGATGTGATCAATTTCAGCACCAGTTTATCGGCGGACTGGAAGACCCGGCTCATTATTCAGGCGTGGGTGCTGAATCCCAATCCGTTTCGATGGGGGTATCACTGGAAAAAAGTGGGCGAGGCAGACGCCCGGTTTACGACCACGATCAGCATCAACGGCGAGATCGGTTTGAACGGCACGGGCAGGGAGCGCAATTTGCAGGTGTCGGTAATTGCGCCGGACTCCAGAACGCAGTCCCATATCGACTGGGATTTGCTGGGCATTTCATTTACCTGGAACGAGCTGTCCAATTCCGTTGAAAACATGATCGATTCGGAGATCGAAAAGTCGATTGGCAAAGAGCTGGATAATGAAGACATAAAGAAGCCGTATTATTTTGTGGATTATTTCAAGAGCCTGTTCCCGAATGAGGAAGTGCCGACGCAGCAGGAAATCCTGGACCGGATTTACACTGCAGAGCAGTCGCACATCGCCCGCATTATCGCAGATG
>WJKD01000181.1 GCA_014729315.1 Promethearchaeota archaeon
AACTCTACCCGTACATCTAACGCGAATTAAATGAAAATTGGTTGAATAACTTTTTCTTGTCGTGCCCGTTAGGTCGGCAGCAGAATATCCTCATTTTTCGCAACCAAAAGCGATTATTTTTCTCTCAGTGTTACGATTTGACATTTTTTAACACCTAGATGGTTTAGCTTTCAACAATTTTTTCTGATTCATTTATTAAATTTAGAGGTTCTTTAATTCCACCTATACCCTTTATCTCTTGTTCAAACTGCCGGTCTCTAAAGTATTTCAGATCAATGGCTCTTGCGGGACAAGATGTCACGCATGCACCGCATCCTTTGCACTTCAATTCGTCAACAATCGCAATGCCTTCCTCGTTTACGCTTATCGCACTAAAGTCACATACTTTTTCACACCTATGACAACCCATACAAAGGGTATCGTCAACTTCTGCGATAATAAGTTCTTGACTAAGCGTATCGTTTGAAAGAAGCGTGGCTACTTTACTAGCGGCTCCTAATGCAGAAGATACGGAATAGGGAATGTTCTTAGGTCCTGCCGCACATCCACAGATGTAAATTCCAGTATTTTTGGTCTCAACTGGCTTTAAACATCCGTGCACTTCGGAAAGAAATCCATTTGGACCTCGACTTAATCCCATTATTTCTGAGATCTCAACAGTTCCTTTTGAAGGTACGATTCCCGTCGACAATACTACGAGATCAAAGTCCATAGAAGTCACCTCGTTTTCCAAAGCATTATCAAAAAACAATCGTATGGTACCATCTTTATTCAGTTTTATATCTCCTGGTTTGCCTTTTATAAAATTAATGTTTTGCGCTCTGATATTTCTGTAATATTCTTCGTTTCCTTTATCCCAAGTTCGGATGTCGATGTAGAACATCGTTATATCCATATCGGGATACTCTTGTTTTAAGAGTTGAGAATTTTTTAAAGACACATTACAACATACGGCAGAGCAATAAGAATTGCCCCTGAGGGTTCTAGATCCAACGCATTGTATCATCGCAACATTTTTTGGGGTTTTACCATCAGAAATTCGATGCACATGACCTCCGGTCGGTCCAATAGGACTGAGCATTCTTTCTAGTTCGATTTGAGTAATCACATCCGGGTAAATTCCATATTTATATTCGTTGGACTTAATTATTGGATATTCGTCCCAACCGGTAGCAATTATTACAGCTCCAACATTAACATCGACGATCTCTTCTTCTTGAGCAAAATCAATTGCTTCTGCGGGGCATGTTCTCTCACAACTTTTACAGTTGATACACACATTCTTGTCTATCACCGCATATTTTGGAACTGCTTGTGGAAAGGGAATGTATATTGCTCCTCTTTCGCCGATACCTCGATCAAATTCGTTTGGAACTTTAATTGGGCATTTAGTTGTGCATAGTCCGCAACCTGTACATTTGCTTTCATCAACATATCGCGGATTTTTTCGAATTTTAACATTATAATCCCCAGTAATTCCCTTAAATTCTATTACATCACAATACGTTAATAAATTAATATTTGGATGCTTTGATGCGTTTACCATAATAGGAGCTAATACTCATATTCCACAATCGTCAGTTGGAAAAATTCTATCAAGTTGAGCCATTTTCCCTCCAACAGTTGCAGATTTTTCAACAAGATAAACCTCAATTCCTTGAGCAGCTAGATCGAGTGCAGCATTCATACCTGCAATACCTGCCCCTATAACTAAAACTGATTTATTAATAGGAATTTCTTTTCTTGGGATTGATTCGAGCTCTCTTGCTCTATTGATACCGCCTAAAATGAGTCTTTTAGCTTTTTCAGTTGCTGCTTTTTTATCTCCTTGATGAACAAAAGAACATTGTTCTCGCATATTCACCATCTGAAAATAATAAGGACTTAAACCCGCCTCCATTAACACCGCCCTATAAGTAGGTTCGTGGATCTTCGGTGTACAAGCAGCAACAACAATTCTATTGAGATCTAATTCCAAAATATCGTTTTTTATTTGTTGTTGTCCAGGATCACTACAAGTAAATTTATTTTTTCTGGCAATTACCACATTGGGTAATTTTTCTACGTAATCTCTTAGTTCGTCGCAATCAACGTGTAGTCCAATGTTCACACCTCACTCACATACGTAAACTCCAATTCTAATATCTTTGGTCTGTCTTTCTCCAGACACATTTCACACCTTTAGTGAACATCTCACCTTAATTTTTATTGATTTGTAATCTTAAATCTCCTTGAATAATTGAAATAATAGAAATAATTTATTTTTTCTGATTAAATCTCATAATTGCTTTTTCACTTTCATAAATGATATGTAGGATTTTCTACATCTGAATGGGGATAATTTAAAGAAGATCTATCATGTCTTTCTCCTTATTTTTCTATCTACACAGTTTTAGAACCATTTTCTGCGTTATTTCTCATCTCGTTAAGCTTATTTGAGAAAAAAAATTTATTTTACTATGCCCGAAAACGAGAAAGAAGTGGATCCCGTAGATGAATTTGTGGATAATTTTATGGATGAAATGAATTTGGAAGGAAA
>WJKD01000182.1 GCA_014729315.1 Promethearchaeota archaeon
AAAAATTAGTTTCAATATATTATTAAAAATAGAAAAGAGCAGTCTAATAGTATGAATGATAAAGAAAAGAACCAAACGAAAAATCTTTTCGTTTATGGAACTTTACAGCAAGGACAGAGTAGAAATTATGTTCTCCAAGGGCTATCTTACGAAAAAGCTACCTTGTTAAATTTCCGAAAGGTTTCACCCCCTTCGTTAGGCTTCCCATTTATTATTAAAGATGAAAACTCTGAAGTGAAGGGTGAAATCTATTTCAATCTTAGCGATAGTCTTTTCTCTCAGATTGACCTAATCGAAGGTGAAGGTGTTCTTTACCACAGAATTAACGTAAAAGTTCAGATCTTTGATGGAGAGGAATATGAAGCTTATACTTATTATCCGGATAAACAGCTTATAGAAAGATATGTTTAATTATAAAGTGAATTTAATATGGAAGAAGAAAAAGATCCGAAGGAAAGCAAAGAAGTTATTATTGGCGAAGAAGCAAAAAAAATACTAAAACCTAAAGATAACAAAGAAGATCAAGAGGAGTTAGAGGAAAAAGCAGAGGAAAGCAAAGAGATCATTTCTGGCGAAGCGACAGAGAGGATATTAAAACCCGACGAGATTCGAGTCACTCGAGAAGTCGCTGAAGAAGAATCAGAGCAAGAGTTTGAAGAAGAAGACTTTAAAGAAGAGGAGGTCTCCGAAGCAGAACATATTGTTGAAAAGGACAAAAAATATATCTGTCTCGTGGATAATTACCCCCGAGGATTTCCGACTGATCGCATAGTTAGATTGGAAAAAATCTTGGAAAATATGATTGCCGATGTCCACTATAAAACTATTCATTATTCTGAATTCGATTCCGATATAGCTAAAAACAGCATTGGGGTGATCTTATCAGGTTCTAGTTTTAATGTCTCGGATTTCTACTATGTGGATCGATTATTAAGACGATTTGAACCGGAAATAGAATTCATTCGAAACAATCCCGACAAGCCAACTTTAGGATTGTGTTTCGGTCATCAACTCGTTGGTTATGCCTATGGAGCCCAAGTAAGTCGGATGAGAATATCGGGACTGGGCGGGGGAATAATTTTTATAACATTAAAAAAAACTGACGAGCTTATTAGTAAGGAAAATATTCCTGTAAACATCCACCACCGAGATTTTCTTTCACCAAACGATTGTAATATTCGAAAAAATTTTGAAATTCTAGCCAAATCTAAAACAAAACGATATAGAATCGTTCAATATATGAAGCACAGAGATAGACCACTATTTACCGTTCAATTCCATCCCGAAACTCATTTTGATAATTATTTTCATCCGAATCTTTTTGATAACCGAATAGTTACTAAAACTAAATTAATCGGAGAAGAGATAATTGAGAATTTCGTATGGCGTTGTCTCTATGAAAGTTCTACTGATGGGTAATGATGTATCAATAGTAAATTAAATATATTCGATTTGAGAAAGTGTTAACATTCAATTTCCATTACTAATTCCTCGTGATAACCCACTAAGACTTTAATATAACCTTTTAAATCGTTATCGACCTCTAACTCGCCCGTGTCAACCCGTAAACACGGTAAACCTTTTACCTTGTCTTCGGTGGAAACAACCACTATGTTTTCCTTTCCAATTTTTCTAATTACCTCCGCCGTAAATTGTTTATTTCCTCGTCCAAAAATAAAACCTTGACCTCCGATCGGAGATACGACAATTTTTGCTTTAGGATGCTTTTTTAATAGCTTTAAAATACCTTCTTCATTTACATCTTCACCTACTATTCGTTTATCGAATAACGCGTCTATACCGAGGAGTGTTTTAGGAAGTTCTAAACGGTCTGTAATTGCTTTAACTGTAGTTCCTGGACCTAGAAAGTATATGACGTCGTCTTCCATGTTTTCGACTATTTGTTGAGCGATTTCTTCTTTATTCTCAGTTGCCGATTTACTAACTTTAGAGGTTTGTTTCCCTCCTTGGATAAGATTTTGGACTTTAGGAACTCTTAGATAACCATATAATTTTGCGTCTAACTTTCCTTCTCTAAAAGCATCTTCGTCAATATCAAGAACTTCTTTTTCGACTGTTTCCGAATGATCTACAAATGATTGGATCATTTTTGCAGCAGCCCTTGGATTTAGGGCGAATAATGAGCTAAACATCTTCACACCTGAAGGAATTGCTATGACTGGAATCTTCAAGTCTATAGCGTCATATATATCTCTTGCTGTTCCATCCCCACCACAGAATATGAGTAATTCAATTCCCTTCTCTATCATTAGTTTGGCTATTCTCTTAGTATCTTCTGCTGATGTTTTTTTAGAAACTTCCCCTACGACTTTGAATTGGAAATCAGAATCTTTGACAATTTGCTCACCCATATTTTTTGGTGCTACGAGAAAGAAAATTTCTTCTTTGGATTTAATATTTCTTATCAATTCTTTCATTCTATGAGGAGTGATTGGTTCAGCACCCAACTCTATAGCTTTTTCAACAAGCCCATCCGTACCTTTTAATCCTACGGATCCCCCCATACCCGCGATAGGATTAACTATCAACCCAAATTTTCTCATAATAAAAATATATACTTCGTTAAAAATATAGCTATGCCTCATTTTAGTTTAAGTAAAATTCGCAATTTCGATTTTAGGTAAAATTAAATAGTATAAAAAAGAGAAATTGCAACAAAATTAATTGAAAGATATAGATAAAGGTTTAAAAAGGTTCAATTTTAATCAAATAATAAGATATTGAAAAATAATTTATTTCATAAATACAACTATAAATGGAATTGAAGATCATATGGATTATATCATAATAGAAAACGAGGAAATAGGACAAGTTAAAGCTAAGCTACTACCTGATAAGAATCCAAACACTTGTAAAGCCATTTGGGATAAATTGCCATTAAATTTGAATTTAGGTCGTTGGGGAGAGGAATTATATGGGACGATTCCCGTAAAACTCGATACAGAAAAT
>WJKD01000183.1 GCA_014729315.1 Promethearchaeota archaeon
GGGCAAAGGTCCCGCACTCGCGTTATTGCTCGCAGGACCCGCCTTAAGCCTGCCTAACATGCTGGTTATCCGAAGCGTCATCGGCACGAAAAAGACATTGACTTTTATTTTATTAGTTGTAGTAATGGCAACGGTGACAGGAGTGGTTTTTGGGTGTTTATTTTAGTGTGCTTCGCTGTAGCTCTTTATTGATTTCTACACTGGCGATCTAAACTGTTATTTTCTATTAAGTCATTTGGCAATAAATCTTTTTCATCCCAAATTTGCCAATTGAGAGGATTTCCGCCTACACATCTTGAAGGCCATAATTCGCACGACCTGCACTGACTCGAAATGATTGAAAAATTTTCCCATAGACTCTTTCTAAAATTAAGCAGGTCTTCAGAATTCCATTTTTCTAAAAACTTTTGAGGTGACATAATGTCATTGACTTTGATTTCATCACAATGAAATAACGCATGACCTACCCAATGCGAACTCGGCAAAAAATATCCTAACGGATCTAATGCGAAGCCATGTCCCCAAAAAATTACTTCATGCGAACCGAATAACGCATTCTGATCAATCATTGATTTCAAAACACTTCCGCTCAACAAACAAAATGGATATTGAAATGTGAATTGGATGGGATAATTGAAATTTTCATTATTTTTCTGATAAATTTTCTCGATGATTTTAGCAGATAATTTTGGTAACGGAATACTTTCAGAATAATGTTCAATGTTGGGTGGAGGAACATACGTTTGAAATAACACCAAAGGAACTTCTTGTAAATCAGCCCACTCAATTAAATTAATGAGAGCATTACTATTTTTATTGTCGATGAGACAACTTACTTCATAGTCTATTCCATACTTTTTTAAATTAATAACATATTTAGCTACTAACTCAAATAATCCAAAATTGTTATCATTGAATTTGCTTGATTGATTGGTTCTTTTTATAGATAATGTCAATCGAGTCAAACCCGCTTTTTTTAATATATGTACTTTTCCCTTATCCTCTAACGAATAACCATTAGTAACTAGTATTGTATTTAGATTTAGTTTTTTGCATTCTCTAATAATTTTAAATAAGTTATGGTATAATAAAGGTTCTCCCCCGATTAAAATAACATTTTTGCCGCCTAGTTCTGCATGCATTTGGCACGCAATCAACGCATCTTCTAATTTCAGATCCTGTTCGATATTACCATTGCAGGTATAGCAAAAGTAGCATTGAAATTGACATCGATAAGTAACTATAAGCCACATCGATTCAATATTTCTGGAATAATAGTAAGATAAGTCGCTTGCAAAATCAGTCACTTCCTAAACGACACCCATTCTTAGATAAAAGTTTATCAATTGGAACTGGCGGAATTCCGCGTAATCTGTTTTTTCTACAATGAATAACAAAATCCAATAAAGTTTTCGAAGTTCTGGTGTAGTCTTTTTCTCTCGAATTTTTTATTAATCCTAATTTATTAACAAATTTCATTAATTCCACCCTTTTTTAAAAAAGCATAAAACTTATTTGATACGGACTACTAAAAGCTTTTCAATTATTTGGTTTAATTATAGAACTGAAAACATAACCTGAATTCATTATAAAAATCTGAATGTTTCTCTCGATCAGATTCCAACCATTCTTGAATATTTCGCAAACAACTTTTATACTCGTTTTCCCCGATTGTACTTTTTTGATGGACATCAATTAATTCAATAATTTTGTTAAATAAAGATGTTGAAATCGGATGAATTAGCTTTGCTGCATCGTAATATTGGTGAAATGCTTCGATAATCGCATTGTCTTTAGATATAGCCAATATTGGAAAATCAACTTTATTTAGTAATGCATCAATAATGAAATTGCCTTTCAACAATAATACTCTCATTAAAAGCTTTGGATGATCTACGATAGGCTGATATCCTTCTTTTTTCGAACTTTCCTCTATTAAATGAAAAACATCGCTAAATTTTGTAACATCCATATTGGAATAATAGTGAAGTGCTAGCAACCTTTGCAATATATCATAATAATAATAAAAGTTCTTGACTTTGATTGCTGCTTTCATGCCACTATCAAAATATTCTTTTGCCTTAGCCCAATCCTCATGCAACATATAATATTCACCTGCATTGAAAAGAACATTGGCTAAATCTGGGGTTGGTTTGCCAATATTTTGTAATATTGTTATAGCTTGTTCTAAATTTAATATAGCATTCTCAAAATCTGGATTAAATACATTTATAATATTTTTAATCTCGCTATCTAATGTATTAATATTGGAAAAGAAAAAGGCTTCAGAAAAAGCATCCCTTCTCATTAGAGTAGTTCCTATATTTGTCAATATTCTTCCTAATAAAAGAGGTTCATCTACATCACGCAAAATCTCTTTCGCTTCATTATATCTTTTTAGAGCTTTATCAAATAGATTTTGTTTTTGATAAACAAGCGCTAATGAGTTAAGACTTTTTACAATCTCAATAGGAAGCTTTAATTGTCGTCTAGTTTGAAGAGATTTAAAACCAAAATTCTCTGCTTGGGAATATTTTCCTAAGTTTCTATAAGAGTAACTCTTATTTCCATTTATTTGGGCTAGCCATTGCTTAATCTCTATCTCAATATTTTCAAGTGTTTTTCTATGTAAATCAGATTCGTTATAATTAATTTTATCTTTGTCCAACAATGATAATGCCTGCAGCAATTCTGGCTCAGCTTTTTCAAAGAGATTTATGGCATCCAAGAAGAAACCCTGTTGATTCAAAACATATCCTCTCCAATTTATGTTTCTTCCTAGCAAGAACCTGGTGTGATAATCATTTTCATTCTTTTGCAGTACTTCAGAATAATAACTTTTTGCTTTCTCGAAGTAATCATTTGAAATTACATATTCGTTCATATTATAATAAGATATAGCTAGATAATGAGCTACATTTCCTACAGCTTTCTTTACTTTATCTTCGGAAGTTTCTATTTTTTTACCATGTTCAATAATTTCGATTATATCTCCATTTCTAACTTTTTCTAATTGCTCTTCTAATACTCCCAATAAATTTAATCCGACATTTACTGCTTCATCGAAATAATATCGCCCGATATAAATACGTAATTGACGAATCAGAATTCTATACCAATTTGCTTTTAAAAGAGATCTGCGTCTATTAAGCTCCTCTGCAGTCGACATAAGTAGTTCTGCATAATCTAAATTCCCCTTGTCTAAAGCTTGATTTAATTCTTGATCAACAAATA
>WJKD01000184.1 GCA_014729315.1 Promethearchaeota archaeon
AACTAACATTCGGAGTTGTAGTTTCTAATGAAAAAGACAACCGCAAACGAATATTCTGTTGAAAAGATTAACGAGGTGGGCGTTTGGGATGAGTAGCTTCAAGCTCAAGGTCTTACTTACAGGAGCGGCTGCCGTTGGCAAGACGTCGTTAGTACAACGCTTCATAAAAAATAGATTTGCTGCAAATTATAAGTTGACTGTAGGTGTCGATATTCTTACGAAAGATGTGGAATTCCGTCAAGGAGAAATTGCAACACTCTCAATCTGGGACATAGGAGGTCAGCAGCGTTTTGAATTCATTCGATCTACATTTTATAAAGGTGCTGCTGGAGCCTTATTGGTATTCGATCTCACGAGGGAACAAACCTACACTGAAACTAGAAAATGGTTAACTGAGATCCGTCAATTTGCCGGCGAAGATATCCCATTTGTGTTAATCGGTAATAAAGTAGATTTACTGGAAGATGTCGGCGAAGTAATCGATCGAGAAGAAGCTCGCAATTTTGCTGAGGGCGAGGGAAGTATTTACATAGAAACTTCAGCAAAGACAGGTGTAAATGTAGACGAGGCATTTACCGAACTCACTCGTCGAATTATTGATTCTAGAACTCAATCGTAAGTATTTCAACAACAATTTTTCTATAATTCTTAATTTCTTACTTTTACTATTCTATTAACTATTCAAATAAGAATAGCTTTATTTTTGATTTTTATAAATTCCCTAAAAAGAATAGATTTATAGTTTCATTAAAAAAGAAGTGGATATATTATTCATTTCCATCTTTACAAATAACCGCTTCAAAATCTTCACATAAATCATCGTGAATTATTTGAATTGCTTCTTTAAGATCTCCCCTGTTAATTACGAGCGAAAGATTCAACTCTTCAAAACTTTGAGAAATCGCCCTAACATTTATGTTTTTCTTGTCCAGCGCTTTGAATAGTTTTGCTTTTGTATTATTTTCTAGGATTTTTTTACCTGTGATGTTTATAATGGCGACTTTTTCCCATTCGATCTCGTAAAAATCGGAGAAAAATTCTTCAGTATTTAATGCTTTTAGTGCTTTTTCTGAGTCCTTTTCATTAATAATAAATGAAGTACTAATTTCAGAAGAGCTCTGGGCAACGAGAGACACGCTTATGCCATTTTTTCCCATAATTTTAAAGATTTTAGCTAGCACACCAGGTACATCAACCATACTTCCTGAAGTTACATTGATTATGGTTGCATCCTCGACAGCAGAGATTCCTTTAATTTGTTCTTTATCAGTTAGTTCCGAAATGCTTGTAAAGTCAATTAATTCTAGGGGTTTATCAAAATTTCGAATTTCTAAGGGAATTTTCCTTTTTTCTATAGCCTCTAAACACTTTGGATGAAGAACCTTCGCTCCAAAATTAGCAATTTCTTTAGCTTCGTCGTAATCAATGCGTCTAATTAACGCAGAGTTTTTTACATACTTTGGATTTATGGCAAGTAATCCGTCCACATCCTTCCATAAAATAACTTTTATATCTTTATCGTTTCCGACATCATATATTGATCTTGCAAGTATCGTTGCGGTGTAGTCGGAGCCTCCTCTTCCCAGAGTTGTAATATATCCCATTTTATTTCTTCCTAAGAATCCGGTAATACAAAATATTGCATTTTTCTTAGGATTTCCTAACAACGGCACAATTTTTTCTTTGATGCGACTATCAGTATATTGATATAATGGGTATGCTTTTCCAAAATTGTCGTTGGTAACGATTAAGTGATCGGCTGAAAGAAATATAGAATCGTATCCTCTGCTAAGAAGATATTGATTTAGTATATAAGTAGATAATATTTCCCCGAAACTTAATATGTAATCAGAATAATAAGGTTCCAAACCAAACTCTTGAACGTCTCCAAGCGCACTCTCCAATTCGCTCAGTTTTTGATCCACCCAGTCTTTCGCTTTACGATAGAAAATCTTTTCTTCGTCAAAGATTTCTTCTATCACATTTATATGACGTTTTTCTATAAGAGCAATGTTCTTATCTACTTTTACTTTATCGTCCAAATTCTTGGCGGTTGTCAATAATAGATCAGTTATTCCGTTAAATGCCGATGCGACGTACAACTTCTTACTATCTTTATAGATGTTCGTTATATTTGCAATTTTATCAAAAGCAACGCTGTCGGTTAAGCAGCTACCGCCGAATTTCATGATAACTACGGTCATCTCTTCTCACATCCAGTGTATTTTTCTAATTCTTAAATATCTTAGTCATTTCTGATAATTATATTTTATTGATTTAAAATCTGAGTTGGTTCAATAAGGCTCTTGGACTGGTATTTATAACGAAGATAAAATTCGAAAAAGATAATTTTTAATTTTCATTCAAAAAACTAATGATTGATTTACATCTTCATTCTAATTGTTCTGATGGAGCGGATGAACCTACAGCTCTAATAGATATAGCACTCGATTTGAATATCAAAGCAATAGCTTTAACGGATCACGATACGATCGATGGTATAGAAGCTTTTATGAAATACGGCGAATTGAAAGATTTGATCGTCCTCCCGGGTATAGAAATTTCAATAAAGCACGAGCCACGAAGAGAAATAGAAGATGTTCACATCGTAGGATTGAATATAGATTGGAAATCGCATTTAATTACAAAAACTCTTGAGGAGCAGATGAAAGGGAGATTAGATCAAAAAAAAGCTATTTGCAAAAGACTTCGAGATGAATTAGGTTACGATATCAGATTTGACGAAGTTCAAGAAGTTGCGGGAAGTAACTCTGTTGGAAGGCCCCATATAGTACAAATTATGGAAAAAAATAATCCCGATATAATTAGGGGAAAAACTCGAAATGAGCTTTTTAAGATGATAAGTTTGGGGGGTATTGCTTATGTGGATCGGAGCTTTGAATTGAACTTGGAAGAGTCAATTGAATTGATTATTTCTTGTGGAGGTATACCCATACTTGCTCATCCGGGCATATATGAAGTAAATAATCGGAAGAAATTTGTGCAAATGTGTGTAAAAGCTGGAATTGAAGGAATTGAGGTGGAATATCCTTATTCTAAAAATCGACCTTTTTATGACACGGAAAAAGCTGCTTGGGCAGATAAAGTGCTGCCAAAATATTACGGGGAACTTGCGGATAAATTAGGATTAATAAAATCGGGCGGTTCAGATTACCATGGAAATAAAAAGGATATAAAAATAGGAGAAGTTAATGTCCCAGACGATTACTTAAAAAAGTTAATTTAAATTTAAGTGTTAACGATCTCTTCCAAATCTTTTATTTGATCGTTAATTTTGTTAACCATCAAGTCCAATCGGGACTTTTTCTCTTGAAGTTCTTCGCTCGAGATTTCTCCCATAATCTCTTTCATTTCAAGATCTAATAGCATTTTTTGAATATTAGCCTTCTTAATTTTTAGATCCATTAGAGAATCTTCTAATTCCTTTTTTTTATCTGGAGTTGAAGTTGGTGCAGTAGCTGAAGGTTCAACTGATTCAGTTTTTTCTGGTTCGTGGGGAACGGGTTCTTTTAAAGATGTTTTTTCCGAGGGCTTTTCCGTCTTTGGTTCTTCTTCAAAGACTTGTTTATTAATTTCTTGTTCCGTTTTTTCTGCAAACATTTTAAGAGGATCTACTGGACCAGAGGCTTTTGGCCTTGGAGGTTTAGGTCTGGGTGACTTAGCTTGTGAATTCGCAGACGGCAGATTATTTACGGTTTGTGGCGAAGTAGAGGCATTTTCGGCAGGATTGGCCACGTGTCCGTAAGGAGATGTTTTTAGTTTCACCTTTTTATCTTCGGTGATCTCAACGATATTTTTTGGTCTTTTCCTAATCATAAAATCTTCGGGATTAAGGTCTAATCCTTGTTTTATAGTGGGTTTTATTACAATTTCGTCCTCATCTTCTGCGGGCACAAGTTCTTCTAAGCTTTTCTTTTTGCTTTTTCTTTTGATAGCCTTAAGTTTCTCGGGCATCCACGAGTCATCTAATTCCGCATCGTGTTTTGGAGTTGATGGTACCTCAATGGGGGCTTCTGGTTTCTCTGGTGGTGCTTTAGGAACTGTAACTTTTTTAAGAAACGACGGTTCCTTCTTGATTGGTGAATATTCTTCTTTCTTTTTGTCTTTTTTTTTGAATTTTTTCTTCCGTTTCTTCTTTTTTTTCTTTTTTTCTTTTTTATCAATTGCTTCTTCTATTTCTTCGACTTTCTCTTCCTCTTTTACTTCGGGGGCTTCTTCTTTTAGTTTTAGTTCAGAAGGTTTAGGTTCTTCAATTTTCTCAACTTCTTCTTTTACGGTTTTAGGTTCAATTACGGGTCTCTTAGCCTCCTTAAGCTTATCAGGCTTCTCAAGAGGTTCAGAAGCTTTTGGTGGTGCTTGTTTAGGTGGAAGTGGCTTTACTTTAGGCTTTTCTGCAGTTACGGGTATTTTTGGTTCAGGTGGTTTCGGTGTAGGCTTAACCTGTTCTGATTGTTCAGTAGATGGTTTATTAATAGCTTTTTTTGGAGTTCCGACCTTATTTAGCATTAGATTAATTTTTCGAGCTTTCTCGTAAAATTCTTTTCCTAAGGAGTCGTCACCTAATTCAATGCATAAATCAGATATTTTTTCGAATAATAAAGCAGCTTCTTCGAATTTAGTATCTTCCAAAGCTTTCATCGCCTCTTCAGTTAAGCTATCTCGCTCAAGTAATGGTTTTAGCAACGGAGAAACCTCAGCACTCATTTCCAAAACATCAGCGATAATTTGTATCATCTTATCCCTATTATCAGGATTTTTTGCTATCATAGAGTAAGCTTTTAGTCCAATGATATTTTCAATTTTTTCTGGTTTCATTGCTTGGGGAAGGTCCTGCTTATTAGCGATCACTGCTGAATGTGCATTTGGAGCTTGTTCTTTGATTAATTCAAGAAAAAATTTACTTTTTTCAACATTTTCTAAGGAAGAATCTGTAATCAAGAGGACTGCGTCGCTTCCCTTGATAAAATTGGTCCATAGATAACTAAATTGCTCTTGTCCTGCAAAATCCCATAAGTTAAAGTGTAATTTTCCAATTTTAATCGTCGCGATGTCTCCTGTAATCGTTGGAACATGCTTCATTGGGATTTCTTCAGCTTTTATCAATCTGGTAATTGTTGTTTTTCCAACCCCAGAAAATCCTACTAAGGAAATTTTAGGTTTCAAATTTTTATGAATTGAATCGATAGTGGGATGAAAAACTTCAAAAGTTTTGGCGTCAAAGCGATGTTGTAAAATATCTTCAAAAAGATTCAAAAATTCTTTCTTACAGCGCATTAATTCTTTTCTAATAGAATCTTGGCTATCTGTTAATCCAGTGACAAATAAAAACATTAATTTTAAGTTAGGTTCAATAGCGTAAGAAATCTTAAACTTATAATAATCGTGAGCTTGAACTGAATTTGGGCTAACATCTCCTGAAAATGCATCTGCCATCAATTCCTGAACTACTTTCGCAAAGATTTCCTGCTTTAATGCTTTTCCAAAATGTCTGTAATATAACAATTCTTTTCCTTTATAAATATAAACTTGCCTTAAAATTGGTATACACCTGTCCTATAATATTATTAAAAAATGATATCTATTACTATGAGTTAGAAATATATTTGATAAGGTCTTTAATTATTGAGTATTTTTCTTTATTAATTTTCTCTTCTTTAAGTGAAGTTTCTATTTTCGAAATATCCTTTGAGAAATCAAATTCTGAAAATACATTTACAGCGCTCATTTGTTCTTTTTGACTTAATTTTTGCGCAAATACTCTTATATTAGGCATAAACTTCGACAAGTCCACGCTTAAATTCAATTTCGAGATGAGAATTAGTTCTTCACTGAAAGTAAATAAGTAGTTATATTCCTCAGACTCTAATGCGAAAGAATTGATTTTCTTTAACTTTAACTCTTCAGCAATAGAATTTCTTTTCGAGATTAAATCAAGTATTTTTTGTGGTATTACTTTCCCTTTAGCAAATGTATCGATATTCGAAGCCAAAATAATTCCATATTTATTTGAAATGGCACAATCTGTGCTGAGCTCTGACTTAAGCTGAGAAACAATAACTTCGTAATTTGTTTGAGTAATTTTGTTCTCTCCGACCAAATATGTAATTAAGAAACTCTAATTCTTTTATTATCTAATAAAAGAATATTTATTTATATTTTATTTATTTTTATATAAAAATTAAAATATTTGCTTTTCTACAAACTTCTTTATATTAAATTGAAAAAATATAAACATAGATTTACCGAAAAAGAATCAGATATCACTATTGTTTCAGATTCTGTTATTGCTATTAAAAAAGCAATAGATACTTTTTATTCAGAGAGAAAATTGTTAGAAGATTATGTCGCAAAACACAAAAACTTTCTCAAATCCTTTAAACCCGTAAAGATTGATACAAATTTTAAAATAATTAATTTGATGGAAAGATATTCTCGTCTATGCGAAGTAGGTCCTATGGCGACGGTCGCGGGAGCTTTAGCTGATTTAATGGTTAAATCTATGAAAGACGAAGAAAAATTGAAGGAAAATGCAGCTAAAGTAGCGTTAGTAGAAAATGGTGGAGAAATTTTTATTGATTCTGAAGAGGAGCTGACAATCGCTCTATATGCAGGCAATAATAATTTAAATTTGAACCTTGGCTTCCTAATTGAAAAATGGAATAATCCTATAGGTATCGCGACAAGTTCAGGTACAGTGGGTCATGCTTTTAGTTTTGGAGACGCTGATGCTGTAACGATTTTTGCTGAAAATGCCACTTTAGCTGATGGAGCAGCAACAAAAATAGCAAATTTAGTAAAGGGAAACGATATAGAGAAGTCAATTAAAATTGGTCTAGACGCAGCGCAAGATATTGCTGGTGTGAGGGGTGTTTTCATCTCCAGGAGAAATATGGTAGGTCATATAGGCAAAATTCCAAAAATGATCAAAATCGAAGGAAACAAAAGTAAGATATTAATCGATAAAACCGAAAAAGTTTTACCTTCTGAGTTTAAAAATTTTAAATAACCCAATAATAAGGATTCTCTGTGCCATCTTCGCTTTTTGCGGAATATATACGATTCAGGTATTCCTTTTCGTAATATTCGTCCATCTCGTCTTCTGATACATATCCATAAGTTTCCCAACCTTTGTTGAGAAAATACTGGTCGTCTAATGTAATAACAACATCTGTTTCTTCTTCTTCTTTTAACTCTTTCAGCTCGTTTTCCTCATCGTCTACATGCTCGTCAGGATCAAAATATTCTTTGTTCTTTGTATCTTCGAATTCATGTATATCTCTTCCTTGTAAATCCTTGTCTCCTTCATTGTAGGGATAATCGTAATAGTAAAACATATAATTAAATCCAAATTCTGTAATAATTACATTTTGATCTCTGGTGTGTTCAGAATACCACTGGGCTCCTCCCACTTGGCGTCTTGTTAAACTTACATATTGGACCGTGGCAAATTCATGAAAATAGGTAGTACATAGTGAGAAGCCAATAACAAAAATTACGAAAATTTTTTTAGATTTCTCTGTTATCGCTTTGCTTTTGATTAATTTGTAGATATAAGCAGTAAATCCAATCACGATTAATGGGGGTGTCATAAAAAATACTCTTGCCCAATAAGTTGATTGAGTAATTAAAAGGTCAAAAATAAAAACTGCTAATAAAAAGAATCCAAAAAACACGATCCATATTAAAAATGGCTTACCTCTTGGCTTTTTTTGAAAGAGTATTAAACCCCATATGGCAAAAGAGGATAAAATGAGAATTTCTATGGTAGTAAATACGGATGTGATAGGCAAGTTAAATATAAGCATATTTCCTATAAAATATATTATGCCTAGAAGGGCAATAATGAGGAATGCTAAAGGTAAAATTATTTTATCTTCAATTGTTTTAAAAAACCTTGATTTTAAGCCTAAGATTACTTTGGTAAATCTACCTGTGCTAAAGAGAATTGATTTTTTAAATCTCCAGACAATAATAGCACCAATTACACCAGTTCCAACGAGAGCTCCAATTGCTAGCGGTGATAAATAAAAATTTCCGCCATTATCAATAAAAAAAAAGTGTTCAGAACTTAACCCAAATACTATAAATAATCCAAAAATCGCAAAGAGACCGCATAATAATAGAAGATCGATGCCTCTTTTGAAGTCTCTAGAAAAATATATCAAATAAATCCAAATATAGCATAAGAGTAAGATTAACGCCGTAAGAATGTGTGTTAATAAAGCGCTTATAAAAATAAAAATTATTAGCGAATATGTAAGTATCATACCTGAAAAGATATCGGAATTGCTAGGTCTCTCAATTTTTATGAATTTTTGAAACCTAATGTAGAGGATTAGAAAAATTGTCAATAGCTGGATGAATACTATGTGGGCTGGCCAGAATTGATACATCATGTAAGCAAATCCTAATCCAGAAAACTCTAATAAAAACACCCCAAAAATCGCTATATTTCGATTTTTAAAAATTCTTAGAAGAATGTTATAAAAAACTAAAGCTGAAACGAGAATAGTGTAAAACACGAAATATTTCGGAATTAATATAAAATCAACTCCTGAAAACATGTGAATCACTGCGGTAAATAAAGGTAAACCGATGGACCCGTAATATTCTCCTAATGGTAAGTATCTCATTTTTACTATCGATTTGGCAATAAATATATGAAGCCAGGGATCAGTTCCAAAAAAATAAGTGAATCTCACTACGTTAAAGATGCAAATCAATAATAGAAAAACGACTATTAAAAAATTGTTTGAAGTGAGAAATTGTTTCACTTCATTGAATGTAAAAAATTTTTTATAATCGGAAAAATATTCGTCTTGGTCATTTTTAGAGCGAGTTTGATAATCTCTCATAAGTCTAAAATCCCAATAAATCGAAAAACCCAATAACAGACCATAAAGTAACACTACGGTTAAAAAATAAAAAACAGCTGTAATTTGAAACCCAATAAAATAGCCTACATATCCTATTAAAATATAAGCTGATAGATTAATGATGATTGTAAAATTTAATTTTTCTAATTTTTTATAACCTTTTAGCTTCAGTATATAGAAGAATAATGGAAATGCGGGTAAAAACAAGATAGTGTAAACCGTGGATAGAATTCTCGCAAAATAAAAGAAATAATATAAAGGACTATTATTAGAAAAATTTGCAAACAAACTTACATTAAAAATACCCAAAAATATTATAATCAAGGAACAGATGGAAATGAGAAAATGAAATAGATATTTTCTTAATATATTAGAAAAAATCCAATCTTTTTGAATTAAATTCTCATCTTCCATTATTTACAAATGTATTAACTAGTTTATTTTTAAATCTACATTATATTTATTCACATACCAATTTAAATAGTCTCGTAGTCCTTCTTCTTGGTTATACTTAGATTCGAACCCAAGTAATTTCTTTGCTTTTGAGATATCTCCAAAACTATGTACAATATCGCCAGGCCGAGGATCGGTATATGTAATTTTAAGGTGCTCTTTTCCCGTTAATTTTAACATCAATTTCGCTAATTCTGTTAATTTAATAGGGGAACCGCAAGCTAAATTAATAATCTCTCCAGATGCGTTTTTTTTCGCAGCGAGTAAATTTCCTTCTATTACATCCTTTATGTAAGTAAAATCCCGAGACTGTTCTCCATCTCCAAATATGATTAGATCTTCATTTCTAATAATTCTACCTAACCATATTGCTATAACACCGCTATAAGTGCTATCTTTTTGTCGTGGGCCAAATACATTGAAATATCTGAGGCTAGTGGTTTTTAAACCATATACATGATGATATACTTTCATGTATTGCTCACAGGCTAATTTAGCAACGCCGTATGGTGAGATGGGCCATCTAGCCATATCTTCTTTTTTTGGTAGAGTGGGGGTGTCTCCATAAACAGAAGAACTAGAGGCAAATATCACTTTATCTACTCCTTTTTTTAGTGCCGCATTTAATATATTTAAAACTCCGTTTACGTTTACATTATTACATGATTCTGGCATTTTAACTGATTGAGGGACGCTCGTAAAAGCAGCCTCGTGATAAACTATGTCAACGTCTTGGAATAAGTCTAAAAGAAAATTAAGATCTCTTACATCTCCTTTATGAAACTCAAAATTCTTATTTTTCTTGGCTAATTCTAAATTCTCTAACCTTCCGTTAAAAAGGTTGTCAATTCCAATTACTTTTGCACCCAATTCAAGGAATTTATCAGTGAGATTGCTTCCAATGAACCCCGCTGCTCCTGTTACTAATATTTTTTTTTCTTGAAAGTCCAATTTAATTACCTTACTATTTGAAAATTTATCGGTTTAAGCGTATTCAATTAATTTACACCGAAATTTTAGTATGAAAATTTGGTATCACATAAAAATTTTCAGAAACTCCTCTTAGTACTTAGAGAAAGTCAATAAACACAAAAAATAGATGGAGTTTAACGATAGTTTTTTTAAAAATGATTAAAGATTTAACATATAAATATACCTAAAATACTACAAATTTTATTTCATGTTAAAAAGAATTAAAAATACCCTTCTTGGAGGAAACTTTTCTTATTCGGTAACTAAAGATAAAAAATTTTTTATTAAATTTTGCAAGGGAAAAAAAGAATGGGTATCTAAAGAATTCTATAACCTAAAAAATAATCGAAATAAGATTGATATTGAGAGACTTCAATTAGTAGAACCTATTTTATATTCTGAGGATAAAGAATACATTATCACAAAATATATAGATGGGCAAGATCTCGTAGAGTTACTCGATCCTTCGGTTTATTTTTCTTTCGGGAAAATGTTAAAATTACTTCATGAAAAAGGTTTTACCCACAGTCATATGGAACTTAATGATGTTATTTTCAAGAATGGGAATTTTACTTTGGTTGATACAGTATTTCTAAACGAAAAGATTCCTGACCACGATCTAGTGACAGCGAAAATTAGCGCGAAATTAAATGCTTTAAAACAACCTTGGAATTATTACAAATATATGTCTTGTATAAAAGCGCTGTTTGAGGGTTATAAAATAGAAAATTACGATAATTATAAAAAGGAATACAAGAGATCTTTAGAAAATCGTATTCGATTACTAATGAGAATTGGAAAGAAAAATAAAATCAAGGCTTATTTATTGAAATTTCTTTACAAAATTGGTTACTTATAACAAAAATCCGATTATTTTCCCAACAAGAAAGTTTCAGTTTCAAGTTTCCATCTCATACCTCTGTTTGCCCGATATTGAGCATATTCTTTAATAACCACATCAGGAATCTCTCCAAACGAAATTTTTTTAATTTTTGAAAAACCAGCTCTCAAAGCGACATTGTATATCGACTCAAAATCATGCAAAAACCTATGGCCGTAATAAATATGGATCATCTTGTTTATTAAAAGCGCAGGATTGAGTTTTTCTCTGGCTAATTTTTCGTGTCCTCTTAATAATATCGGCTTTAATTCCTCCTTATGATACAATATTTCGAACAATTTTTCAAGCGATGGCGTCATAATTATATGCAAACCGTCTTCTTTTAATACTCTATGAGCCTCTTTCATGAAGAATTTAAAGTCCTTATAATATAGATGTTCAATAACATGACAAGAGTAAATAATGTCCACTGATTGATCGGGGAAAGGTAACTTTTTTGAAATATTAATAGGTATCTTTCCTAGTATGTCCGTATTTAAAAAACCGTCTAATTTTTCAGATCCCCCTCCGAAATGGATTTTTATTTTCTCGTGCGTTTTGAAATAATTTTTAATCTTCGAATTTCTCGTTAATCTATTACCTAAGTTCAACAACTTTAAAACTTGAAATTTGGTTTCAAATAATAGATTGTTTATAATACCCTCAGTCCTTTTCATTTTTATTATCTTATCTTATCTTATCTTAAATGATATTTTTAATTTGAAGAGTATAAAACATAATATTTACATGAATAATAATCTGCTAGAAAGTTAAATTGGCTCTAATGAAACTAATTCTATTAGCTTTTTCAAATCTTCTGCACAAGAATGGGGAGAAAACATTTTTTTTAAATTTTTAATCTCATTTTCAGCTATTTTGGGGGGATCACTTAACAATTTTTTAATATTTTTAATCCATAAATCTATTCTTAAAGGTAGAGATTTGACATATGATTTGTTTTTAAATAAATAATTAGCACCACATTGAGGTGAGGTTAGAACCGGTGTTCGATTTAGCAAGCTTTCGATAATGACTCTTCCAAAAGCTTCGGTATAAATAGAAGGTACAATAGTTAAGTCTGATTTAATATATAAATAATCCATGATTGAGGATGGAACTTTTTCAATATTAATTGTATTTTTAAATTTTTCCAGCTCATAAATTTTAGTGCCTACTATAATAAATAGGTAATTAGAAGAAATTTGCTCAATAAGCTTCTTCACAAATGGATATCCTTTGCTTCCTCCTTCATTTCGAGGCAGAACAAACAGGATTATTTTTTTGTATTTGTCCAACTTCCGGATAAATTCACCTATGTACCTATTTTTAAATTTTTCAATATCATTAACTCGGATTGGTGTAATTTTTTTGACTATTGTTCTAGTGCTCTCAGATTTAATCTTAACAATATATTTCATTAATGGAGAAGCAACGACATTTACATAGTTTCGGTTTATTAATCTTAAATAGATTTTAGTTAAAAAGTAGCTTATTTTATAATGAAGAGTATAAAACGCTGCAGATAAGCTATAATTCCAACCTTTGGGCTTATCCTTCAATAATATTCTTAGCGTCCGCCATCTATTAATACATTCCCAGCAAATAGATCGATTTATTGGCTTTATACAATTATTATAAGCTGAGATAATATCAATATTTTTTGGACATAGACCCATAGGGTCTCTGATAATGTTTATCACGGGGACTTTCGTAAGGAACCCGACGATCATGGCAATTGAAGTAAGATTTCTTTGAACAATGATAAGATCCGGTTTGTATCTATATACTTCTAATAAAATAGGTAGAAAACTTAGATATTCGTTAAATTTAAGATACTTAATTAGATCCATTAACTTTTTGTTACCTACCCTTAGCAAAGTAGGAATTTGTTTAACTTTTAACCTTTTCTTTAAAGTAGGTCTTGCCCTAGAGGCAAGAACTACAATATCGTAGTTCTTATTCTTTCTTAATTCAGTAATTAACTCATAACTACTTTTAAACGCTCCACCTACACTAGAAGTATCAAATTTTTGGTCGATGTACAGTAATTTCAAATCGAGTCACTTAAGAAAATAATCTCTAGCATATTTATACCTTAAAAAATAAATAATTTCGATTTTCGTATAATACATCCATTTTATCTTCGATTAAATCTAAGCAACAATCCTTTACTTCTTTTTTGTCAATTAAAACATAATCGATGGTGTCGTTTTCAATAGCGCTTAAGAGAGTTGAATAGGTTGTATCATCGTAATCAAAGTCAATCTTTTCCACATCTTTTTGATAAATTAGATTAAATATCTGTGTTTTTGAAATGTCGGGGACTAATAAATCAACGTCATCAATATTTTCAGAATTAAAGTAGTCACCAATAAAAATAACTGATTCGGTCAAATTATCATCTTCGTAATTAGTTGTATAAAAAACATTATATTGATAATATAAATGAGAAATAAATATCACACCGCTAATTAGAAGTAATGTTGCAGCATACGCTTTCTTTAATTTGCTGTCAAATCCATGGTTGTAGATCATCGAAATTTTTTCTCTGATCTGATTACCCTTCGAGGAAAAGAACTTAATAAATATTAGAAATACCTCAACTAAACCAAGAACGAATAGAATTGTCCATATAGGCGAAAATAAGCCGAAAAACCTTATACCGTAGTCATTTATAAAACTTGCTAACGAAAATATAAAACTATTTCTAATTACGAATAAAAAGGAACTTCCTAAAAATATAATAAACGCGAAGATAAATGTAAATTGAGTAAATTTAAGTATTGATTGCTCTTGTGTTTCAGAATTTAATTTGAATTTATAAAATAGACCAAAAAATATGATAATTGTACCCCAGCTAAGTAATTTCGTTAGAGGTTTATATAGTCCGATTATGAATACATTATATAAAAGATTGTTTGAAGAAGGTTTCTGTAATAGATAAACCATCGTATCAAAAGAATTCTCTATGTAATTAGGACGAGCAAGATGCTCCTTTCGTGTATATCTTCCAGTAAAGTATCGTAATATAAAATTCAAAATATTATGTTGACTAATTATCAAATTTAGAAAATATGGAATCGTAAAAAACGCAATAATTATTATTAATGCTCCTTTTTTCTTCAAAAAGTCCGCAAAGATTAACCTCTTTATGCTAACGGCAATTTTCTTATCCATAAATAATTTTTGAAAAACATTGAACAATTCGAAAAGCAAATAGAATAAAATAAACCATCCAAAGTATATAATGTGAGTTAAAAACATTCCACTTAGGAGGGTTCCACGCAATAATACGACCCTCTTTCCTTCTACTCGATAATTTAGCGTGTTAACAAATATTATTCCTAGAGTTATTGCCAATATGGATGGTGCTGCAAACATAGTCCTGAACATTAGAGAGTTGAAAGAAAGAAGTATTGCTAAAGAGGAAAATCTTTCCAAATCGCTTTTGACGAATTTTTTTACAATGTCGTATGTTGTTAGAATAATGATATAAAATGTAAAAATTGACACATATTTGATAAAGAAATAATGAATTAGAAACTCGTTTGTTATTAGTAAGGCTCCAGCACAGAAGATAACGAAACCTATCCCATAAACAGTTAAATTATCGTAATTAAGCGTTCCATACTGGCAAAGATACATAATTTGATCCGCCCATATATAAGGATCGTTAAGAGGATAGCTTAAATTTTTTTCAATAACGCCCTCCACAAGTAATAAAAGAAAAAAACTTGTTGCGAGCATAAAAATTTGTCTCTTTGCTTTTTTTTCAGAAAAAATTTTTTTAAATCCATCAATAATATTAATTAATTGTTCTTTGAGTCCAACTTTTTTTTTGTATATTATTGTGAAAAGGTAGACAGTATCAAAAAGAATTAATACTAAATATACTGAAAAAAAATTGAAGAAATTAAAATTTATTAAAAAATAGCTATAAAAAATAAACGCCACTACCCCTACTCCGAAACATTCAAGTAAGAGTCTTAAAGAAAACTTTTTAATTCTAAACTTCTTAAATAATAGATATTGAATTAGATAACCAAATACAACTATCAATATATTCAGTAATATAAAGATTCCTAAAGCAACTATAAAAAATCCAATTGTCAGCATTAAATTAAATTTCATAATCTTGTATTTTTAAAAAAGATAATACAAATTAGATTTGATGTCGATTTTATTAAATTAGAAATTCTATACGAATATTCTTATCTTTTCTAATATCCAGTAAGACCATATTTTTTATATATGTACCTAAAGAACAGAACACTAAGAACTGGACTAATTATTGAGAATAATATTATCATTATGAAATGTCCGATGAAAGCAGGATTAAAGATGACATACTCGACTCCAAAGATTAAACAATATCGCATAATATCCCAGAAATAATAAAATGGATTAATAATAATGAGAATTTGAAAATAATCCGGAAAGAATTCTTGAGGATATTTATAACAACTAAATACTAGAAATAAATTTACTACCAGGAAAAAAAAATGATATCCTCCTTCAACTGACATCCTAAAAGATCCTATCGCTAATCCTATTGATGCCATGAATATTGACGCTAAAACATAAATGAAGAGAACAAAAAGAATCGTTAAAATCGATGAATTAGTCAATACAAAACATAAAACAAAAACAAATGTTAAAGGAAGTATAAAGAGTAATAATTCTGAGAGAATTTTGCTCAATAAAATATTATATATATTCACTGGAGAAAGAAATATACCCTGTAGCGTTTTCCAATATTTCTCTCGCAATAAATCCTTACCATATATTGGTAATAATCTATTTAGAACGACAATAAAAACCCCCGAGAGGATGAATATTATATAATTGTCTGGGGTCCAAATTCCAAAAGATTCTTCACCCATAGATTCGAATAACGTTCGAAAAATTAGTAATGGTACTAAAAAGGAGGTAAAAGGAACTACTATGGGAAATATGTATTTCATTTTATACCTTGTTTTTAACTTGATATCTTTAATAACTAATGTGAATAGCTGAAAGGTGTAATTTTTAAGCCGAATTAATACAGACATCTCTTAAATAAATAAAAGTCTATAACTATTAAAGACTTTTTGGCAAGGTTTATTTCAACATTTTAGAACTCAATTAAGTTTATTTTATATTCATTATTTTCTAGACAAAAAGAGAATAAGTTTAAACGCTTGAATATAAGTTTTATTGCGTTGAAGCGATTCGTAGAAATACTTTATTAATGAAAATAATTTGACGCAAAAAAATGTTAAAGAAGTCAGAATTAGTTACTAATTTAATACAAATTTATTCATTGGTTATTAAGGATTTAAAACTAAAATTTCGATATAAATTAGAATTTGTGGTTGAGTTTATTGCCCCATTATTTACAATCTTCTTTCCATATATCATTTTCAATACTTTATTCGAATTAGAATCTCAAGCATTCGGCGAAGAAAGTTATTATTCTCAAGATAATTTCATATTATTTTTATTATTAGGGTATATTGTCTCTTCTTTGATTTTTCTTTTATGGACTTATAAAGATCAATTTTACGACGAAAAAACCTGGAAAACCTTGAATAGCGTGTTTATTGCTCCAGTAAGCAAATTCAATGTTTTAATGGGTTATTTATTATCTGGAGTAATTTCAAAAGGTTTTCCTATAATATTTATCACAATTCTTTGCTATTTATTATATCCTATTCCTTTATTGAATTTAATGTTAGTACTTCTTATCTTATTTTGTATTTCTTTAACTTTTGCGGGTATGGGTTTTATTATAGGATTATTTGAAATCGTAAATGAAAATATCTCCGCAAGCTTGACAATTGGAATAAGCTTTATATCCTTAGTAAGTTGTGTTTTTTATCCAATACAGATCTTTCCCGTTCAAGTTCAGTTTATAATTAAATTAAATCCATTATATTATTACTTAGAATTATTAAGATTATCGTGGTGGTTAGGTGTGGATCCAGAGACAAGTTTACAATACCTATCTGTTTTCCATTTTATGATTGTTTTCGGTTTTACAATTTTAACTCCACTTTTAGCTTCAATTTTATTTTC
>WJKD01000185.1 GCA_014729315.1 Promethearchaeota archaeon
CCTTTGACTTGACCTAATATTTGTTCGATCTTCTCTTCTTTGGATTGATCATCAATTTTTTCAGAAATTGAAATAACGTTTAAATCCTCATAACGGGTGGACCCTTGAATTATGTTAATCAGAGATTCTCTTGTTTTTTCGCCTTCTTCGTTTAGTTCTAATTGTACCACTAAATCCATCAATATAGCCTTTGAAATACCTAATTCCATACCAATTTTAATGATTAGCTTCTGAATGAGTAATTCAAAAGGTTTTTGAATCTTTTCCCAAATTAGATTCATATTTAACAGTTTATTACTCACACTGACTGCCATCTCGTCTAAATATTCAACTTCTGTAGTATGTTCTAATTTCTTGTTTATAATTTCTTCTATTAATTTATCTTTTATTAATCGGATTGTGGTTGTTCCAAGGATGTCATCCTTATGAAAGAAAAATACATCCTCACCTCTAACAAACATAAAGAATCCTAGTTGATTGGACATGATTTTATCCACGTAAAAGTCGATTTTGAATTTTTTAATTCTTAAAGATGGATCTAATTCGTTATATTGTTTACAAAACATGGTTATCTCGAACTTATACTCAGGCGTTAGGATTGAATTATTGAACATATAAAAGACTGTTAAATATAGATCTGTATTTTGTTCGATTTTAAAGAAATCTTCTCCAATTTTAGAAATTATCCTTATAATACGGATTATTATTGAATCATCCACGCTTATCTGTTCATAAAATTGAATCATATCATTGAGCTTGATTATCCATTCATTTAATTCATTAATATATAAAAGATCGGTGTTTTCATAGGACCTATCCTCTTCAAACTTCTCTATTCCTGCGTTTGTAATAAAATATCGCGGTTCTTGTAATCCATGTTTTTCATAGATCTTTTTTTCAATTTCATCTTTTTCTAAATGTAATTTGAGATATTTTGATAAGGTCGATCTACTTACATCGCAATATTTCTCTAAATCTGTAAATCGCTGCGGACCCAAATTCTTTAATACGAATAATATCACTCTGTCATTATCAAGTTCTTCAGCGAGATCTAATACTTTACTTTTGATATCTTCCTCGATATTCCAAGATTCCATAATATAATATTCGTTTGAGAAAATTTATACTTATACCTTTGTTCGAACTATTTTATATTTAATAGACTTACACCATTGTATTAACTTTTGGTTCGATTCAAATTTTTCTTGCTTGTAAATTAAAACCAAAAGACTCCAAAAATCAATATAAGAATAAGATTTAAAATACAAGAGATTATATTATATAGCGAATGTTTTAAACTTAACTTAAGGAATTACTGAAAGTAAAACCAAAAAAAAATTTGAACATTGACGAGGTTATTAAAATGTCTGTTAAGAATCCAAATATTATAAAGAGAATTGAATCTATTGAAGAAAGATTGGATAAATTAGAGAACCGTCTATCTCGAATTGAAAAATTATTAAAGAGATTTCCTGGCCCACCTGATCATCCATCTCCACCTCCTTCACCTGGTAGGCCTCCTGAGCCCTTTAAGTTTTAGAATAATAAATCTGTTCTTTTATTTTTCTTAACATTATTTTTACTCGTAAATTTGATACAAAATAACGCTATAGATGAAATTAATAATTTTTAAATCATAGTGGAAAATTTTCCTAAAGTAAATTTGTTCATTAAGAATTTTATACTTAGGTTTTTCAAATTATACAAAAATACTTAATTATTAATCTTAACTCCTAGAATTTGAAGATTTTTTATAAATACTAATGAGGTTAGATTTAAAATGACACAATATAGATTTAGGCTTACAGGAGTACCTCCTGACCAAGCCATAAAACTGATAGAAGTTGACCCAAATCAATCTATTTCAGAGATTAAGAAAACTGTTCAACGGGAATATAAGTTGAATCCTATCTTAGCAATCCAATTCATCTTTAAGGGCAAGGTTTTGCCTGATGAATTAAAACTATCAAAGATAGGGGTACACCCAAAGAAAGACGTCATAACCGTGATGGCCACACAAGCTGGCGGCGCTTAGCCTGCTTTGGCTAATTAAACTGAAGATCTCCAAATTTTTTATTATTTTTATCATCTTTTAAGAATTGACAAGGTTCTAGGTTTATATGATATAAACTTATCAAAAAGATCTAATTATAAGTAAAAAAATTTACCAAAACAAGTTTCTCAAGCCCTAACCCCCTTTTCTTTTAGCTTACATATAAGTGCTTTAGCACCCTTGCTTATATTTTCATTATATGTTGTATCGAACCTTTTTAAGTTTCTCAATTTCAGGAGAGACTCTGGAATGTCTCTCAGATTATTACGTCTAATATCCAGCCTTTTCAATGAGGTAAGCTCTCCCATTGAATTCGGGATCGTGCACAGATAATTATTAACAAAGTCAGCATATTCCAGAGAAACAAGTTTTCCGAAACTTTCGGGAAGGCTTCGCAACTCATTATTGCCGAAATCCAAAAACTTAAGGCGTCGTAAGTTTCCGAAGCACTCGGGGATCGTGGATATTTTGTTCTCGTATATTTCCAGTCTCTCTAATCGGGTAAATTTACAAACCGCCTTCGGGAATTCGGTAAGAAAATTTGCACTAAGTTCCAGAAATGTCAACGATTCAAGCCGATCAAAATCGGAAGGGAGCGATTCCAACTTACACGCGCCGAGGTACAACACGCTCAACTTTTCAAAAACGCCGATCCCTTCGGGGATCGTTCGCAAGGGCATTTCCGCCAGATTGAGGGCAGTGATGCGTCCGTTCTCCATCGAAAAAGATCGCCATGTCTCTTCATGTAGCTTCGCTTGATATTGCAGCGGTTCCCCGACCATCTTTTCCAACAAGAGCATGTACTCGACCTCCTCTTCGGATTTTAGAATTGTCCTGTAAAAATCCTCACGAGAAAGAAAGTCCAAAAAGCCCTCTTCTTGAAGAAATTCCACAACGGGCGGATAAGCGCTTTCAAGTCGCTTGCCGATCTCGTCCAGAAACACTCTCTTGGCTTTTTTGTCTCCCACTTCGAGAAGTGCCCTAAGAAGCGGGAACGCCAAGTTGCTGTGCAAGAGCCGCGTATCATAGTCGTGCTCGACCCAAACTTGAATGTTGGAGCAGTGCGCCCAGAATTCTTGTTCGGGAGTAATACTAAAATCATTCCTTTTTAAAGTACGGCCTTCCATGTCGCTGTTAAGTAACTCTTTCGCCTCATCGATGGAATCAATTTCCCATTGGTTCGGGTCGAGGTGAGGGTTAATAAACAAAAGGTATTTACATTGCATAAATCGTTCTCCCCCGATGTAAATGTCTGTCTTTCCGTGCTCAAACCGTAAGGAAAGATGCTCGGTTGCTACAAATTCTTTTTCTTCCATCCTCACATTAATACATTGCGTTTAAAATATTAATAGTTCACTACTCTTCTTGATTTTTTGTGAAATCATGACCTAAGTCCTCGATAGTTGCCCCAAATTGCGTAGAATAAAACCTTCGCATGCGTTCCTTTTCCCATATCATGTAGTACGGAATGTAAGTCGCAGCTATTAGTTCCTTATCTTTAAGATCCCACACCTTTTTCCACGACTCAAAATTCACATAGTAATCCCAATCCATAAGTACATCATATTGCTCTCTATCTCGAGTCATTAGTGTCTGAAGAATGTCATGATCATACATTTCGGAGAGCGTCATGATTAACACGGGTTCTCGTTTTATAGGTGAACGAATGCCTCCAGGAGTAAACATTGCCAGTGCGTTGTACCGGAACATGTAATAAATCACATTAAATATCGTATTTTTAACTTCCTTTTCATTAGTTACCTTCCCGTTTACCTTTTTCAAATTTGGGATAACTAAAGTAGATTTATCTACCTCGAGATCCTCATGGAATTCAGTACTTTTTGTAGCCAAAACTTGTTTCTTTAAGATAGCACTTTCGCGTGATAATCCCGAAATTGACAAACTAAAGTTTAGCAAAGTAGGAATTCATCCAAAGAAAGACGTCATAACCGTAATGGCAACACAAGCTGGCGGTTATTAGAAAGAGGAGTTATTAATTAGGGTTAAGGGTATTTAAGAATATAATTTTTAATTTTCTTTTTTAAATTTTTTATTTACTTGGTTATCATTATTCCACCTTAGCGAGAAGATTTTATGTTTTCTCCGCTAAAAAATGAATAAATAACTTCAAAATATTATAGTTCTTTTCCTTTAACTTCAGCAGCAGATTTAGGATATTATTCCATTAATTTCTTGATAACTTCCTTGAGAGTATCTCCGATTAGAACAATTGTATTTCGATATACGCCCAAATATTTTCCATTGGGTATATGA
>WJKD01000186.1 GCA_014729315.1 Promethearchaeota archaeon
ATTTATATATTCAACAATTTCTTTATCGCTAAGCTTGATCAATTGTCTGCTTGTCGAGATAGCATCAGCGAAAACTGATAGTTCTCCGGTCCATTCCTTTTCTCTAATGGTATCGTTAAAAATTTCGGCAATTTTTTTGACCTTTGGATAATACAGTTCTGAATTGTCATTTTCATCACATATTAAAGCAGTAAGGATTTCCCCTTCTTTGTAGATTATTACTTTTCTTTCGTGAGTCAAAAAGTTCTTGATTTTGCCAAATCTCAACTCTTTTAAGAAATCTCTTATCGCTTTAACCATACCTGAAGCAAGACACCCGATATCTTCGTCAATACTGCCTTCATCTGCTAATACAAGAGTGCAAATGTTAATACCAGTGTGCTCCTGCATTACTATGAGATTATATAACAAAGTTTTATTTACTCCGAAAAGTGATTTTTGAAATAATTAACAATTCTCTAACCCTTAAATTTAAGCTTATCCAAAAAATGTCAGAAAAAAACCATTTCTTTTTGTGAAATAATCTCTTGATTTATATAAATTTTAAAGATTAATAATCATTCTTTTATTCGACACATTTTTTTAAAAAAAAAAGGTTTGGATAATTTAACTCATAATTTATGTTCAATGTAACTTAATAATATGCGTGTTTTAACGCAATATTAAGCATATCTGCTATTTTTTGAATGGATACATTATGGGGGATCATATGTTGAGTTGATAAAATATACTTTCCTCCCTCCTTGTTTTCATTAATCATGTTACTTATAACATTGTCCATAAAATCAAGAGACCAATCTCCAAATTCAAGATTGTTAATATTTCCGAAGAGAGAATACTCCCCTTCCGATTTCTGTCGGACTTCCGTTAAATCGTCGTTTGAGGATGGAAAAACACCTAATACTCCCATCTTATCAAACAAATCTGCGAATGGTAAGATATCTCCTCCCGCAGTATAAAAGACAATTGGTGCACTTATATCGTTTTTTAGTTGCTTATAAAGCGGTATGACATAGTCAATAAAGACATCTCTTGGTATACTAGTAGCCGTAGCTAATCCGTCGACCAACACTATCACATCAGCTCCGGCTTCAATATGTCCTTTAGCCCAAGTATTACAAAATGACCTAGAGAATTCAAGAGCATACGAAATATTTTCTGGTTCCATCAACATAAATTCGAACCACTCGGTCGTGCCCATAAGTAGTGAAGGAAAGGAAAATGGTCCTGATTGAACAGATAATATAGGAATCTTTCCCTTATATAATTCAGCTAATCCTTTCGTGGTTTTTATCGTTTTAATATAGTCCTCGTTATCGTAAATATTAGGTATCTTGTTTTCTGCAAAAAATTCCAAGCTTTTGACGATGGGATTCCCCGAATTTGGAGAACTCTCCTGAAAAAAGAGGGTTTTCATACCAAACAATTCTGTTTCAATAGGAAGGTAATAAAAATTTGAGACATAGTCCAGATTTAGTAATTTCTGAAGTTTTTTTTGACCATTGATTACATTCTCCGCATCCGAATAATAACTCTCAACATTCATATTTACCAATCTTGAAGGAATGCTATCTATCATCGGAAAAAGCGGAATTCTATCTGGAGTTTCTCCAGAAACTGTTGCCAATAACCTATCTAAGGCGTTTAATTTATCTTTTCCTTTTTCTTTAATCAATGACACTTTAAGACCTCCTAAAAAATCTAATTATTTTGCTAAATCTGCTTTTTCTTGAGGATTTTTTTTCTAAGATTTTGTCCAACAATTCGTACATATCTTCTGCAGAGTCGTCAGCCCCGACCTTGTCAATTAAACCGTAATTATAGATGAAAGGCGCTCCACCTACATAGAATTTTATAGCTTTCCTATGGTTCATCTGATCGAGCAATTCACCAATCCTTCTAACCCCAATAATATTATGAAGCATCATGGTACTAACAAACAAGTACTGTGCATCATTCTCAACAGCGGCATCGACAAAGGTTCTTGGTTTTACGTTTAATCCTAGATCAATAATTTCAAAATTATTTATTTCTAAAAATAACTTTAAAATTTTTATTCCAAGGCCGTGAAAATCATTTTCAATGGTACCTAAAACAATTTTTTTCTTTTCTCCTGCGACTTTAGATTCTTTTAAATATGGTCTAATTTTTTCGATGGAATCTTCAGCTATTTTTCCAATGGCTAAAAGCTGAAACGCACTTACATTAATATATCCCTCGTCGCTAAAACTTTGAAATCTTTTTATACTTTCGGCAATTCCTTTCGTAATTAAATCTTTTGCCGGTAGCTTCTTTTCAAGGGCTCTGTCCACCAACTTCAAAGCTTCCTTATATTCGCGATTGTTAGTATACTCGTAAAATTTGTGTTGAAATTCAGTTATATTCATATTCTCCTTAACCTTATTTATTTAATATTGAACTTGTTAATTCAGATCAATAAACGAAAAATATTAATTTTCAACAAATCGAAATTATGATATTATTAATTACTTTTTTTTATAAAAAATAAATTTCCGAATTAATAACCTCAGACTTATTTATATTTGAAATTCAAATTTGAAATAGATAGAACAACTTAGAAGTCCATAATTCCGCTTTTAAACTATGATTTCTATGAGACAAAGAAGAAAATGAGAAGAGATGTTCCCTCCCCTAATATCTCATTCTCATAATATTAATCAGGATTTTTGTATCTTTTAGATCAGTGCAAACTTTAATTTTGCCCTATTGATCCTTAGTAAGGCTCTCAAAATCAAATTAGCAATGCTCTAATTTTCTCATTAAGCGTTTACGCAATTTTCCATATCCTTCCTTAATGTATAAGGTATAATTTATAGATATTTAAAGTAATCTCATCTTCGAAGAAAAATTCTATAGGCTATTTTATTCGACATTCTAACCAGTAGTTTCTATTTGAGCGGATTTAGTTAAATAGACGGCAAATTGATTCTCTCAATTTAATTGTATGTTATAATAATACGCAAAATAACTTAAAGATCAAAATTAATAAAAAATGTAATGTATGCATAAATAGTAAATCAATAAAAAAGGAAAAAAAAATGAGGAGATATCTTTCACAAAAAAGGAACACTAGAATTTCTTTTACGACTTCTGATTCTTTAAAAGATTGGATCGAACGTTATGTAAAGAAAATGCAAAAAAAATATCCCGAAGACGATAGATATAAGAGTATTTCTTCATTTTGTCATCACTCGTTAGAAAAAGTATTAGAAATATTCGAGAAAGGCAAAACACTTGACGATTTTGATAAGGTTGTTGACGCAGAAACCGAAGAGCTTTATGGATCAAACAGCTTTAGAGCTTTTATTCCTTTACACGAACCCGCGCTTGCTATGAATAGATACGAAGAGATTAACTTCGATTTTGTGTCAAGATTAGTGTTTGCTCTTATGAGAACCTACTTAAAAAACCACGAGGACGATCCCATTGAAAGCGCACAGAGATGGTTCGAACGAATAAGGAGCTATTATATGACAACAAATTTGAGAAAAATATTTAATATTGAGATTAGTCGGCTTAAAGGAGATAACTTTCTGGTGAGATTTGAATTTTCAGCGGATATAGCTAACGCTCATTTCGAAAACTGTAAGTTTATCGCTGCGGTTTTTGGTTGCTTAGGTGTTGTTATTGAGGATCTTGTGTATTCCAAGAAGCAGATCTATGTTAGGTTTGATTTGGTCCCTACAGATCTCTTTTACGATAAAGAAATTAGAAAAAAAGAAAGAATTAAGTTAATGAAAAATAATGTGGCGAAATTAATTGATTATAATCGAATTTTAGAAGATAAAGATTTTTACCTATGGACAAAACTCGCTCAATATGACGATATTTCTTTACAGTTTAAAAATCAATATTCCTTAGAAAAAAGAATTAAACCGATCTTGGATAATATTAGAGAGAGTGCGGATAGGAGGATATACCCTCAAAAAATTTTAAAGTTTTTCGAAAAGCTTCATTGGATACGGTTAGACGAGATGCTAACCTCTTTTCAAATCATAGGACCTGACCAATTAGATTCTGAAATAAAAGATACTGTAATTGAATTTATTTCAGACTATTATAATATTACAAAAAAGAAAGAAATGTATTATTTAGAACAAAAATAATTAGTAATATTCAATATTTAGACGATTCACGAATCGTATTGTATCGGTTTTATTGCACCTTCTGGGCAGGATGATTCGCACTTTAAGCATCCTTGGCACTTTTCTATCTCTTTAAATTTGAACTTAATGCCAACTTTTTCTTTTCCGTTGAGATCTTTTATATCTCCTTCAAAAAATAAATGGTTTGGACAAAAACGACCGTTATCCTTCAAGCATTCTCCGCACATCGAACATTTTTCGTGATCTATTTTCACCGACACTACTTGATTAGGCTCGACTGATGTCACTTGGATGGCATTTTTGGGGCATACTTGAATGCAGGAAAGACAACCTCTACACTTCGAATAATCAACGAGTCTCATACTTTTCTCAAAATAAATTGCTTTTTGTCTACAAGCCCTTAAACAGCGTTCACAATGCATGCAAAGCTCTTGGTCAATTTGAATAGGAATGAACTTTTCCATAATAATCCCGGCACTTCGTTCTACAATAGGTCGTTTAATTAAATAGTACTACGTTAATAATTTAATCAAATAGTCTATTGAAAAAATGCATATAAATTTCCCGTTTATGGTCTATCAATAAAGTAGGGATAAAAATATCACATATTTCAAATTATATCATTATTTTAGATAAAAAGCGTTATTTAAATTCAGAGCTCGTATAGGTTTTTGTAAAATAAAATAAGATAAAAGAAAGGAAAATTCACTGATAATATTGAGTGTAATCTCCTTTTCCAGTTTTTCCTGGAAGTTGCTGTTGATTTTGGTATTCTTGGGCCTTTTGCGCCAGTTCAAGCATCTTAGCCTTGATCTCTTTCCCTTCTTCTATTAGGTTTTTTGTTTCTATATTAAGATCGTAAATGTTGTTCAATACATCAATAATTGCAGCAGCACCTTCGGGGGTTGGGATTTCTAAGACGGGAGTAAATAATGCGTACGCGTTTAAATTATTAGTAAGAGCTTCGTTTAAGATTGTAGCTTCGGGTCCCATGATGATCCCTTTTTCCACCTTATTCATTCCATAATTCTTTAGATTGTCCATCATCTCTTTTTCGGCAGCAAAATAAACGGGATAGTCTTCAATGATTCCTTTTTTTGGTATACCTTGAAAGATAACAATATTCTTTGAACGAATATCCTCGCTCAGAGCCCAATTGCAGATAGTTTTTGCTAAGTCGTTATAAGCCGTAGAGACTTCAAAAGGGACTTCACATATACCTACAATTAAATTATGCTTTGGAGTGTAATAAAGGCGGAAAGGGTGTTTCAAAATGCCATCGTAAAATACAGAGATGGGAGGAAGAAATTCGCTCGTGATAAAACCAATTTCTTTAATGTCAGGAATTTGTTCAATGAGGGTATTAGCTATTATTGGTCCGATTAGACCGATTCCAGCAAATCCTAAGATTATGCTTGAATCCTCCTTAAATCCTGTGCTAAAGTCAAAAATGACCACTTTACTTTTTTTGCCAGCATCGCATATATATTCTTTAGTTACCATTTATTATCTCACGATATAATTACTCAGTTTTTGAATAATAACTCCTATTTAATTTATGAAATGGAGATATTAAAATAAATCTATTTAATAAAAATTAAGGAGAGAAAAAAACTCTTTAGATTCTCTTAGATTCTCTTAAATTTCACGAGTAAAGGAAAAAAATCGATTATACCTTGTAGAAACATTATGTTTTACTGATAATATTGCGTATATCCTTGCTTACCCGCCTCGGGCAACTGTTGTTTTCGATATTGCTGAGCCTTTTCTGCCAGTTCAAGCATTTGTTTTTTAATGTTTTTTCCTTCCTCTATTAGTTTAGAGGTATCTATCTCTAATCCAAAGTAATCGTTTAGGACTTCTATTAACGCCGCAGCACCTTCAGGAGTAGGGATCTGGTAAACGGGTGTAAATAATGCTAAAGGCTTAAGGCGGTTCGTTAACGCCTCGTTAATTATTGTTGCTTCTGGTCCGGCAATTATTCCTCTTTCGATTTTTTTGATGTCGTGTTCTTCAAAAAAGTCTATTGAGTCGTGTTCCGCTGCGTAATAGATTGGAAAATCGTCAATCATTCCCTTTTGTGGTATACCTTGAAAAACCAATATTCTCTGCGCTTGAACGTCTTCACTTAAAGCCCAGTTACAGATGGTTTTTGCTAAATCGTTATAAGCTGAAGAAATTTGAAAAGGCACTTCGCATATACCAATAATTAGGTTAAATTTTGGAGTATAATATAATCGGAAGGGATGTTTAAGAATTCCTTCGTAAAAGACTGCGATTGGCGGTAAATATTCGCTCGTGACGAATCCAATTTCCTTGATGTCTGGAATCTGGTCAACAAGCGTGTTACCAATAATAGGTCCAAGCAATCCAACGCCCGCAAAACCTAAAAGCACCGTCGCTCCTTTTTGAATTTCAACGCGTATATCTTCTATTACGACCTTGGATTTTTTACCCGGTTCGCATACGTACTCTTTTTTTATTTTCGGCATAGTATTAATCACCCAATCTTAAAGCTAACATTGTCAACATTCAAGTTACTATATAATTTATTTACATTTAAAAATTCGATTTACAAATTATTTATTAGGTCCACTGATCTCATTAGATTTATATAATTAATTAAAATAACGATAAAAATGAAAATTAATAATTAGAAATAAAGAAAAAGGAATATATGGGTAGGACTTACGTGAAGCTTTTAAACATTTCTCTTTTAGCTCCACATATGGGACATTTATCTGGCGCATCTCCTTCTAAAGTATACCCGCAGACCCCACAAACCTGAACTGGCCCTATTTCATCATCTATTTGTTTATCAACAGCTTCCTTTGCTTTTTTATACATCTTCAAGTGTTCTTGTTCCGTATTATATGCCCAATTGAACGTTTTAAAAGCTCCATCTTCTCCTTGGAGCTTTGCAACTTCCATATAGACGGGGTACATTTCTTCTACTTCAAAAGCTTCGCCCATTATTGCTAAACCTAAATTTTTAGAAGTATCGCCTGGACCAAAAGTTCCGCCACTATTTGCCGTAAACCCTCCATCTAAGTGCTTCAATTCTCTGTAATGATCGCCTGCGTGAATATATTCCGCGTGAGCAATAGCCCTAAAAAGACGTGCGACATTTGGAAAATCTTCCCTCTCAGCGATATTCGCAAAATGTAAATACCTCATATGTGCCATGCTTTCGCCTCCAAAGGCGTTTAAAAGATGTTGCTGTGTTATTTCTTTCATTAAAATCTTACCTCTTTTCAAACTATTTATTCATGGGTATTTAGAGTTCTAATTGTAATTTATATATAAAACTATTTTTTAGAAATTAAAAGTCTGAATAGTTTAAAGGTAATGAGCTAAAAGTAAAATTTCTTTAAAAAAAATGAATAGTTGTAAATTGCAAATTAAGAAATTGTATTAATGTTTCAACTTTGATCCGGAAAATATTACGGAGAATAATTAATCTCTTAGAAAATTTTGAAAAACTTACTTTATTCCA
>WJKD01000187.1 GCA_014729315.1 Promethearchaeota archaeon
TCTCTGTTTTGCGCTGTATTACTTTATCTATTTGTTTCGAATTTTTAATATTTTTTAGCTCATTATCGTTATTGTGAGACGACATAATGTAAATAATAATCTATCTTTAATGCTTTTCAAAATATCTTAAATAATTTCTTATGAAAAATAATATACCTTCCTAATTTAAAATTTAGAGTAACATTTAAAGAATTGGACATTTAAACCAAATACAATTTTTCTGAATATTAATTAAATTTACTTTTTTTTATACATTTAATTTATTTATAAATAGGGTAAACATTTAAATATAATGATGAAACTATCAACAATAATACAATTCGTTTATATCAAAAATAAATTTGGACGTGATTATGTTTGGGAACATTTATTTTTAGATTGATTTTAAAATTATTTAAAAAAAGACTTGAAAAACCAGAGTTTAATGTTGAGATATACAACAAAGAGACAGGATATGCTTTTAATTCAAAAATTCTTTTTACAACAGAGGATGAAAAAGAGTCTTTTCACCTCATTTTTAAAAATGGTGTAGTAGAGATAAATAAAGGAGATATCCCAGATCCCACTGTTAAATTAATTTTCAAAAGTGATAAAGATCTTGGAAAATTATACAGAATTAATCCACAAGATCAATTAGTTATGCTATTGAAAAATCGAATGAGATATGAAGGCAATATGGTCGATGTTATGAAGTTTTCCTTCCTAACAGGACTAGTTTTGCAAAACCATCGGAAAAAATTTCAAAAAAGATTTAATAAATCGGAAAGACCAGATCTATTAGATTTTGAAGACTATATTCATCATAATAAGAGAAACAGTGTTGAGAGAAACTTAAAGAACAAATCAATATCTTATCAAGTAGATGAGGCTAAACATTTAAAAGACCCATACCTGGGAGACTATGGTCTAAAGGATTTTGATAGATTAAGTTATCTAAAGTATAGGTTGTTTAATACTCAAGGAGAGGTATGTACAGAAAGGGCTAAACTAATCACCGATTACTGCAGAGAACATGGATTTTTAAATGAAGATGGAAATAAGGACAGTCCAGTATTGAGACAAGGAAAAATAATAAATCATATCCTTACCAATAAAAAACCAATAATTCACAATTTTCACTTAATCCCGGGTTCTACTACTACAAAAGAAAAAGGTGTATTACTTTTTCCCGAGACTGGAGCTATCTTATTGTGGCCTGAATTATATACTATTGATCAAAGAGAACTAAATCCTTACTCCATTACTCAGAAGGATATTGATATTCTTAATTACGAAGTATTTCCATATTGGTCTAGTCGAAATATCCGTGAATATTGTAGAAAAGTAAACAACAACCCTCTCTGTCAACAAATGGATGAAGTATGGGTTTTGTATTTCATGTGGAAGACAACAGCAATTTCTCATACTATACCTAACTTTCAAATGGTTTTAGAAAAAGGATTAAAAAGTATAATAGATGAAGCAACTGAAAAGCAAAAGAATACTAAAGATAAAGAAGATTTTTATAGTAGTTTAATATTAGCACTTCAAGGAATTCTAAATTATGCGAATAATTTAAGCAAAGAGGCATCAAGGCAGGCAAATGAAATAAGTAATGATTCTTCAAAGTATTTAATTGACAGAAAAAAGGAACTTAACAATATTTCAAAAATCTGTAAAAAAATACCTGCGAGTCCCACCGAATCGCTTCACGAAGCATTAATTTCTATTTGGATAACATTTTTATGCTTGCATCACGAAAATATGAATGCGGGTCTATCCCTTGGTCGCTTGGATCAATTGCTTCAGCCTTATTTTGAAATGGATATTAAAAAAGCTAAAAATGAAATAGAAAGGAAAGAGATAATAAAGAATTCAATAGATCTAACTGGAGAATTCTTATTAAACGCCGCAGACCACTTACCATGCGTTCCAGACGCGGGAAACTACTTATTTGGAGGTGCTTCTGCTACACAAGCAGCAACTATTGGTGGAGTTGACGAAAAAGGAAACAACGCTGTGACTGATATGACTTATATTATTTTAAAAACAGTAGAAATGCTTGGATTACGCGATCCTAACTTCAACGCACGATATCATCCGGAAAAAAATTCAAATGAATTTTTAGAAAGGTTAGTAGAAGTAAATATTAATACATCAGCTACACCATCAATCCATAACGATGAGTTAATGATCGAAGCCTTAACCATACAAGAATTTCCTGTGTCTGCTGCCAGGACTTGGGCTGCTACTGGCTGCGTCGAACCATCTATTTGCGGGAAACACTATGGTCATACAAACTGCATGCTTTTAAACACTGTCGCCCCTATGGAAATGGTTTTAAATAACGGATATCATCCAGTTATAAGTGAAATCAAAAGAATCGGTCCAGAAACTGGAAATCTAGACTCCTTTCAAACATATGAAGAATTCCTCAATGCATATAAGGAACAACTTCACTTTCTTGATGATAAATCGGTCGAATATAACAATATGTTAGGAGAAATCCATCAAAAGTTAAAACCAACTCCATTGTTGAGTTCTTTAATTGACGGTCCGTTAGAAAAGGGTATTGATCTTGTTAATGGCGGAGCAATCTACAACACTTCGGGCGTTGCACTTGTGGGTTTAACGGATGTAATTGATAGCTTAAATGTTATTAAAAAATTGGTGTATGACCAAAAGGTCATAAATTTAAAAGACCTTAACAAATTTGTGAAAAATAATTTCGAATCCGAAGAAGGGAGAAAAATACATCAACTAATAAATAACATTCCAAAATTTGGATCAAATGATCCAGATACAATAAAGATTGCTCAAGATTTGATAGATTTTCTTTATGATGATTTCTTATCTTACGAACATTATAGAGGCGGAAAATATCTTGTTGGATTTTGGAGCATGAGCAATCATGTTGCGTTTGGAACTCTATCAGGAGCTTTACCGAGTGGTAGAAAAGCTTTCAAACCCTTTACTCCGGGATTAACTCCCGCACCTAATGATAAGGATGAATTAATCCAAAATATACATTCCGTGGCAAGCTTAGATGCAAAAAAAATGCCTAATAATTTAGCTTTTAATATAAAATTAGTGCCAAATCAATTTGACACTCACGACGAGACATTAAATCATTTCAGAACCTATGTAAAAAGCTATTTTGATTTAGGGGGAATGCAAATGCAATTCAATGTAGTTGATTCAGGAACTTTAAAGGATGCGATGAATAATCCAATGGATTATAGTTGGTTACTCGTTAGAATTAGTGGTTATAGTGCATATTTTGTGGATCTAAATAAAGACATGCAATTAGAACTTATTGAGCGTACAGAATATGCCACTCATTAAATCTTTTAAAAAGAATTCTAAAAATCTTTTTCTATTCATTTAATTATACATATGAAAGCTTTAATCACAGATATAAAAAGAAACTCTTTAGATGACGGTCCGGGAGTAAGATCTGTTACTTTTTTTAAAGGCTGTCCGCTAAGGTGTGTTTGGTGTCAAAACCCAGAAACGCAATCCGTTTATCAAGAAATTCATTTTGACTATGAGGTGTGCGTACAATGTCATGAATGCAAAAATATTTGTCCTGTTGAGGCTATCGAATTTTCAAATTTTTATCCTATAAATAAAAAAATTTGTAATTATTGTGGAAAATGTGTTAGATCGTGTGAGATGGAAGCGTTGAAATTTGTCGGAAAGACCTACAATCTCCAGGAACTACTTGATTTAATTCTTCTTGATAAGATTTTTTATCAAAATTCTGGTGGTGGAATAACGCTTTCAGGTGGAGAACCAACGATGCAAGTGAGATTTTTACATGAGTTACTTAAAAAGGTCAAAGAAAATAGTATTCATGTATGTTTAGAAACCTGTGGTTTTTTTAAAACTAAAGAATTTTTTGAAAAAATCTTACCGTTCGTAGATGTGATTTATTTTGATTTAAAAATTTTTGATGAGATGGAACATAAAAAATATTGCGGAGTTTCTAACAAATTGATTCTCCAAAATTTTGAAAGATTACTCGCTGAAGAATCAATAACTGTATTGCCTCGAATTCCTCTGATTCCTAGCATAACAACAAATAAGGAAAATTTACTTAATTGGGTTAATTATTTAGAGAAATTTAATATTAAAAAGATTGGACTTCTGCCATATAATCCTTTATGGTTATCAAAAATGAAACATCTTGGCCATGATTTTGTATACTATCATAAAAAATGGTTGAGCGACAAGGAAAAAAATCTTATTAAGAATATTTTTTCACAATTTGAGTTTAGAAATTTTTAGTATGTTTATACCTCAATCATTTCTTAAATATTATCAAATCAAGTAAAACATTTACTAATCAGCTAATATTGCTAATGTTTAAATATTAGGATCTTTTATATACATTAAAATATAAATTAAGATTATCTAATTATAAAATAATCAGTTCATCTGGAGTAGATTGCGATGAAATAAACTCTTAAGGACATGGTTATTAAGATTTATTTCAGAGAAATTTATTAAACCCTTTGTATGGACTAAACAACTATTAAATTGATAGAAATTAAAGAATAAAAAAAGCTAGCTAAAATTATCAACCCACACTTAAAAAAAGCCAAAATCCTTACATTTATAAATAAAATCCACTATATCATCTTTATAAAAATAATATAAGTAAAAAGTGAAAAATATGGCAGAATTGTTCTCATTTGTGTCTCTTATTTATTATATTGGTTTGATGGTTTATGTTTTCTTCCTTTTGCTCCTTTCTACTTTGTTCTTTAGGAAATATCTTCAATATAAGTATCGTGAATTATTCTTATTCGGATTAAGCTTCTTCATATTAGCTGGCGTGGTATACATTCCGTTTGTAATCTCAATTTTCATGCTTTTAATTCTGGGTCAAGGTTTAGATTTATTCGTACATGCGGTTGCAATTGGTTTTTCTCCAATCATTGTTTTAACTTATTTAGCTGCCATGAGTGAATTAATTTTTAAAGATAAGCAGAAATTAATTCTGACAATCATTGCCGTTCTAGTTGCGATAATAGAAATTATTCATTTTTATATACTCTTTGTATACGGTCCTTCGTATTTGGGCTACAAATGGGAAGACGGGGTCTCTGTAAGTTGGTATCCCTTTGTAATTTTTTATTTAGCGATTACTTTGCTGATTTTCATTATAAGCTCATCAATATTTGCTTATAAAGCATACCGTACAAATGATGAAGAAAACAAGTTAAAAGGGATTATTTTATTCCTTGCCAGTATTTTCTTCCTGTTTGGATCTTTATTTGAGAGCGTAATTGTCTTGACAGGTTTCTTAAGTCCCATAACAAGAATTCTCCAAATCCTAGGTGCGTCATTATATTACATTGGGTTTACATTACCTAAGAAAATAAAGAAATTATTTCTGGAATGATTTTAATTAACACATTTTTTTTATTCAACTCGCTTCTTTTTTTATGTTTTTAATTTCTCTTTAAAAATTGAAATATAGATTCATTCCTAACAACTTCAAATTTATCTTAGAAGAAAAAATCCTTTTGGAAAAAAATTTAAATCAAAGAGTTAAATAGCATTCAAATCAATATATTTCTATTAAAACACATAATTAACTATTTATAGACTATAGGATGATTCTATGGAGCTTAGTTTTATAACTCAGATTAATGCATTTTTTATGTTAATAGCGTTGATATTCGTATCACTTTTGGCATTTCACATTCTCGTAAGAGCAATAAAAAAAAAAGAACGTAATCTATACGTGTTATTTATTACCTTTAGCACAGCCATCACTCCATGGGTTCCTGGTGTAATTGATTATGTCTTTTGGTTATTTACAAACGATTTAGTTCTCTCATACGAACTATATATTATAATTGGAACTGCTTTTATACCTTTTGCCTTCCTAGGTTGGTTATATATATATTTATCAACAGTTTTTCAAAAAAAAAAATATCTCATTTTTTCATTATATAGCATAATTTTAATTTTGTTTGAAATTATGTTATTCTTCTATTTATATTTCGCACCTAACGCCCCAGTAATGGAATTATTGCCTATTGTTATACAGCAGAAGCTTGATCATTATTATCGTGGCTTAATTTTAATATTTACAATTATAGTTGTTTTATCTACAGTTGTATCCGGAATCCATTTCGGGGTTAGAACAATTAGAACCCCAGGTTTATCTAATACGATTAAAAATATTAAATGGAGAGGTAGATTTATTACCATTGCGTTTTGTTTTTATATTTTTACAATCCCTGACTGTATAATAGATGATCAGCTAATCCTTCTCCCCATGAGGATTCTATGCATGTTTATATTTTTCTTTTTATATGGTGGGTTTGTGATGCCAAAATGGTTAAGAAAGATATTAAAATTAGAAAGGTAATAAACCACAGTACTCAGTATCTCTATGATTAACCTCCCTTCGTTATATTAATTAACGCAGCTGAATAATAATTAATTTACCTAAAAATGCTAATTTTAGCTTTATTTAAAAATATATTGAGTATATTAAAAGCTAAAATTTAAATCGTATAATGAGTTTAATTCAAACTCTTTGTAGATTATCTTTTTTAATTCATTAATATGTACTTTTTTGCTATTGAAGATTGATAGTTTTATCCTTCTTTTTTTATTTGGTTCTAAAGAGAAATAATTATCAGATGCGATGAAGTCAAAATTTCTTGATTTAACATGGACATAAAAAGCGATATATTCTGAAATTACATCTATTTCAACGATTGCGAGATCAGATTTTTCAATAACAACCTTTACGATCGTAAAATCTAATAGAGGATCTATCAATTTGTAAGTTTTTGGTGCCTTTAATAAACAGAAATCGTAATGAACAATGATTTTCTCACTAATTATTGTTTTTATATTATAAAACAATATTTTATCATCGATACCTCTTGAAAGATGTTCGAATTTGTCTAATTCAATAGAATTTATTATTTTTGAAGAACATGCGGGGCATTTCACGCTTATTACCTTAGAATATAGTAAATTACTTTTTGTATCCCAAAATTTCAGAGAAATTTCACACTCTTTAGCTTCCTTAAAATCATTAATTAACCATATATTAAGGTAATGTTCCTTTTCCTCGATGGAGAGGATAATTGGATTAAAAACTCTTTTTATTAAATAATGCGAAGCCTTCCATCTTCCAAAATAATCAATGGTACCCCAGTTTACACCGGGATATGATTCGTTAGCTTGCCAATAAAGCGATCCCATATTCCTATAGTTTTTTCGATTTCTCCGCCAGTATCTTATTCCATAGCTTAATCCATCACCCTGGGCAAGTTGAGAAAGAATAACCTGATCGTCTAAGTTATCTGAAAATTTAAAACGATTTTTGATGTATTTAATAACTTTTCTGTTCCTTCCCTTTTTATCGGGGTTATGATATTCCATTACGGGAGAATTAATATTTAACTGGTCAGAGGGACAATAGGCTCGAATAGTTTTCATAGATGGAAAAGACATCATTCCGAATTCGCTCAAAAATCTAGGAAGTTTTTCACGATACTTTTCAATTGGTTGTTTATAATGCCAAACACCGTAATAATGCGTGGTACCTTTCTCTTGAGAAGCTGATTTTAAAAATCCACTTTCTTGTGTAATGGACCCATTAGAAGGAGAGCTAGGCCAATAAGAACGTATAGAATCATGTTCTTTTATCAATTTGGGTATTAGATTCTCAAACAGATCTATATACTTTTCCTTGAATAACTCACGATCTTCTTCCTTAATTTCACTATTTTGTAATTCAAAATCAAAATACCATTCGATTTCATTATTTCCACACCAGAGAGCTAATGAAGGGTGAGATCGCAATCGTTTAATGTTGTAGACGATTTCTTTTTTAATGTTTTCAAAAAACCATTCGTAAGGAGGATAAACTGAACCAGCAAACATAAAGTCTTGCCACACTAAGATGCCTAATTCATCACATAAATCATAGAAAATATCCTCTTCGTAAATTCCTCCTCCCCATACTCTGAGCATATTGCATTTTATTTCGGCAAACGATCTAAGATCTCTTTGATAAGTGTTATTTTTTTTTCCTCGAGGAATAAATGTGTCAATAGGAACCCAATTGGCTCCTTTTGCATAAAGTGGAACTCCGTTAAGAAGGAAATAAAACGATTTACCGTATTGATCAGGATTTTGTATTAATCGTAAATCCCTAATTCCAATATTTTGACTTGAACTATCTATTATTTCGATTCCATCTCTGAGAAAAACATTAAGCTTATAGAGATGAGGTTCTCCTAAATCATTTGTCCACCATAATTTCGGATTAGATATCACATATTTTAGAATTATTTTTGATTGTTCCAGCCGGCTTTTTTGGGTTAAAAGAACTTTTTCATTTTCTATTAATTGTGTTTCTATTTCATATTTTATTGGATTCAAAACTGTTAGATTACCGGTTACTTCTACTTCAATAGTTAAAGTAGCCGATAAAGGGCGTTTATCTTCAATTTTTTGATTAAATATTATATCTGGAGGTTTTTTATTAAATTCCACGGTTGATGTCGGATAAATATAGCTAATTCTTAAACTATTGAAACCTATTAATTCAACTGACCTCCATATTCCGATATCTGGCAATTTTGGTCCAATATCCCAACCAAAAGAATATTGAGCTTTTCGTATAAATGGAACGCCTGGAACATAATAAAAATTTTTTAATTTATATTCGCTTTGTTTATAAAATTGTTTTGCTACCTTAGTAGGACTATGTAGAACCACCCGTAGATTATTTTTTCCAATTCTCAAGAATTTCTTTACATTAAATTCGTATAAAAGAAACATATTCTCTGTTTTCCCTATATATATATCATTTAAGAAGATTTCTGCTATAGTATCGATTCCGAGAAAACGAAGCGTAATTACATTTTTTACAAGAAAATCCCCGGTTAAAATGAAATTTCTCTCAAACGTCCATGGAGAGTCGTAAATCCAACTAAGCCTCGATTCATTATCACCGTAAAACGGGTCTTCAATTATATGATTTTGAAGTAGATCTGTAAAAACAGACCCAGGGACGGTTGCTGGAATCTTTATTTTTTTTTCCTCTTGGATTAAAGTCCATCTTCCATCCAAACTAATAATTTCAACAGAATTCATCGTTAAAATGATTTTATTATAATATTGGATAAAATTTTGTTATTCTTTTTAATTGTTAATTATAAAATCAATTTACTTCCGGATTCATGCACTACCATTTCTAATAAAGCGACTAAAATTATTGAAAAGATTTTGAATAAAATTCGATTTTCTCCTTTTTTTTTTATAGAGTATGTTTAAATTTTTTAACTATTTCCTTCAAATTTCCTTTTCTAAGAGTGGAGATGAGATCGGCATATATTTCACCAGCGGGCTCCCCTAGACCATCTGTTTCTCTTATTTTTCCATTAATATAATCGTAATTGTAAAGACCTAATCGAGGCTCGAAACTTTCCCATTCATAATCATCAGTTAAAGACCAATACAAATAGCCCTTAATAGGAATCCCATCCTTTATGCATTTTATCATTTCAGAAATGTACACTTTTAGATATCTTTCCCTAGTCCATCCATCTGGCCTTGGTTCAGCTTTTTTTCCAATTGGTTGTCTGTATGCTAAGGAATTCTCTCCCATGTAGATCGGCAAGTTATTATTAAAATCATGGTATGCTCGAATAAATGTACTATATATTTCTCCGTCTGCTGAATATTCCCACCAGTCAGGGTTTTTTGAGAGGTCTAACGAAGATTTTGGCCCCATGAAAGGTTCGTATATGTTAACTGAGATGTAATCTAATTTTCTTTTTCTTTTTGAACGATATATTTGGTCTATTGTTTTCTTAAATTTTGTTGGTTTTATTATTTGCTCAGTAAACTTAATTAAAAATTTATATCTTTCATATTGCTCTTTGTTGAGTTTAGTTTTTGCTAAGTTACCAACTCTCTTATTCCAAGCCATTCTAAGGTCATTGAATCTGCTCGAGATATCATTTTCTTCAATTCCAAAAGTGCGCAACCTCATTAAATCTAAGAATTGTTTATCAATTTCGTATGGACATTGACTTGCTGAGTTGAAGCCTACTTCTGGCACTGACCAATTATTTTTTTCGTACAAATTATAGAGACCGTCGTAAACTTTTACATATGAGCTAAACAAATTATCATAAGCTTTAATTACCTGACGCGGACCCTTCTTTTCAATAAGAAAATCACCACTAATAAACATTCCAATTAGAATAATATTGGGTTCATTAGAAACAATAAAATTTTTTATAACGCGTTCTGCTTTATTATAAAGGCGTATGTTTAGCTCTTTCACAATTTTTAACGCATACTGAGTAAAAAATCTTGGACCATCTTCAGTTATCCACATTTCTTTGGGTAACCAAGCCGGATGAGTAAAATGGTGTAAAGTAATTATTGGTTCTAAATTATATTTAAAAAGAGTGCTAATCATTTTCGCATAATGGTCTACAGCACTATAATCCCATTCGGGAGGAGAATGTGGATGAGATTTAATTGTTGGCTGGATTCTTGCCCATTCTACCCCCATCCGGAAAGCATCCAAACCTAAAGACATAGCTAATTTTATGTGTTTTTCGTAATCAGTCCAAAATCTACACGCATCTTTTGACTTTTCAATTTTTCCTGATTTTTCCATATCGTAATAATTATTTTTGGGACCGTTAGAAAGGTTATACCCTCCTTCTGATAAATATGGAGCATTAGCTACTCCAAAAAAAAAATTCTGGCTTGAAAAAACATTCCTATAATTTAATTCCAAAGGTATTCCCATAAGGATTAATAATTGATTTCATGGTATATAAATGTTTATATCTTTGTGAAAAGATTGAACATTTAAAATATCTACAAAAACTTAAATAAGCCAATTAATTAATACTCAATAAATAACAATCTAAAAACGAATTATCAAATAAAATGGCTTAGATATTGTCTTTACGAAACATTAAGCACTCAAGTGGAATTACATTGCATACGCCTAACTATAAATCCATCAGATTAAATTAATAAACAAGTTCTGAGCAACATGAAAGGGTGGTTAAAGTTTTGGAGCCACTTATTCTTAAAAAACCACCAAATAATTATTTATTAGATAAAATTTTTCTGACATCTTAAAAATATTATTTTCTCAAATTGAAAAAGTGAAAAAAAATGAATAAACTACCAGAAAGAATGCAAAATAGGTTATATCATGACTTAATTTTGCCAGAAAAAGTACTTCAAATAAGGGAGAAAGCAAGATATTTTGCAGAGAGATATATTTTTCCCGAGTCGTATAAAATAGGACATCAGCAAGAAGCAAAAGAAAATTTTCCTGAAGAAATCTTTCAAGAGCTTGCCAAACATGATTTTTTCAAGATTCCATTTTCTAAGGAAGAGGGAGGTCTCGGATTGGAATTTTCCACATGTTCTACTTGCGTTGCCATTGAGGAGATTGCTTATGTAAGTGATAGTGTTGCCTCATGGTTCGATGTGCATTGTATTTTAGCGGGACATGCGTTATGTTATGGTTCAGATTACATTAAAAAGAAATACCTTAAACCAATGATATCAGGTCAAAAAAAGGGATGTTTTGCTACTACTGAACCTAAAGCTAGTTCAGATTTATCTGTAAATGCATTAAATACAAAAGCAAAAGTATCCGGAGATAAATATATAGTGAATGGGCAAAAAAGGTTTATTACTAATGCCTGTGTAGCTGACCACGTTGTAGCTTTAGTTAATATTGAAAATAAATTAAGTATGCTTGTTATTGAACTTGATACAAATGGTTGTAAAGTAGGTCCTCCAGATATAAAATTAGGCAATAAGGGACAACTCACATCTGATATTTATTTTAAAGATGTGGTAGTTCCCAAAGAGAATCTCGTTTCTGAAGAAGGGAAAGGATTACACATCGCTTTAGGGACATTAACTTATGGAAGAGTTGGTATCGCAGCGAGTGGTGTTGGAATGGCGCAATCTGCTTTCGATGAATCTGTTGCTTATATGAAAAAAAGAGAGGCTTTCGGTAAAAAATTATTTCAATTTCAATATTGGCAGTTTAAACTAGCTGAAAGAGCAATTGAAATTGAAAATGCTAGAAATTTGTATTCCAAAGCAGCCCTACGAATGGATAAAGGCGTTGAATTTCCTGAACCTGAAGCTGCTGGTGCTAAGTATTATGGAACGAAGGTAGCTAGTGACTTAGCTCGGGACGCAGTTCAAATATTTGGAGGTTATGGATTTCTACAAAAGTTAATGCACGATCAATCCAATTATAA
>WJKD01000188.1 GCA_014729315.1 Promethearchaeota archaeon
AAATATGAGCTGTATACCTATATATTTTGTAATATCCAATATTTTTTATTTACTATCTCGAAAAAAAATAAAATTGATAATTAAAATAATAGAGTTGGTGTTTAGTCTTCTTTCATTTTGAATAAATCTTTAAAAAGCTTCTTAGCTTCTTTTTTCCTCAAGCCCTCTATTCCCCAGAGTTTCTTGAAATGATATTTTCCTTTATACATTACCACAGGAGTGTTTACCACACACCCCTCCTCATCGCAGAACATATCTAGAAAGTTGGAATCGTGTAAAAGTTGTTGAACAAATTCTTCGTCGTCAATGTCTTTTTCTACAAACGGAAGATCGTTTTCCTTCATCCATTCTTTTAGTTCATGGCACCTGTGGCAGTCCTCCTTCGTGATAATTAAAGGAAGCTTAATTTCAGACATAATTAAACAATTGAGTAGTTAATTATAAAGGTTTAGCTTCTGAGATATAAATTTGAAAGTATTTTTATTTTCCATTCAAATTATATGATATTTCGGATTAGCCATCTTATGGACTCCATTATTCTTTTATCTTCCTTCGAAAAATCTATATACTCAAATTTAATAGGAAAACTCTTAAGCTTGAGATTATCAAAAAGTACCTTTTCTTGAATCTTTGATTCAATTAATTCTCTCTGCTCTTTATTTGAGATATTTATTACAACTAAAAGAGGGCTTCGAAGTCCTTTTCTTTCTGTTAAATATTTAATTAGATAGAATAGTTCTGATTCAAATTGCTCAAAAACCGTTTCATTTTCAAATTGAACGATATAGATGATTCCTTGAGCTTTTTCTAAACTTAAATCGCTTTTCAAGTCTTTATATTCGGGGATAATCAGATTTTCAAGAATAAACTCTATGATCTTCGTACTTAAATCCGGCTTTTTCTGATTGTAAAATTGAATCGTTTCAGCATTTTTGATAAATTTCGTTTTTCCGGACTCTTTAGGGCCGAGAATAAAGATTCTCTTATTTAACTGGTACCGCTTAGAAATAAGTTCCATGTTTGCGTTCGAAATTAAAATCTTATAATATTTCTCGTATAAAGGAAAGAATTTAACTCCGAGGACTTCACAAACCTTCCTTAGATCCCCCAATTGAGGGGCTCTGAGGTGTTTGTGTAATAATTTAGGAAAATTCTCGAGCTGACTTATCTCGTTAGCAAAACTTTTCAAAATAGGTTCCTTCTCTTCCAGATGCTTAAAAATATTCATAAGATCGTTTCTAAAAAAGGATCCCCTAATAATATACGAAATCATTAACAATTCTTTTCCCCCCCGAGCTTCTTCTGATTTGATAGTAAAAATATGATTTATAGATTGATATCGTCTAAAGGGGAAAATATAGGTTCCATTTTCCTCGTTATATTCCAATATATTTGATAAATCCGGAAAATCTTTATCCTCAACTTCGCTTTCGTTCCGATAAAGGAGATTGGGACCGATTAATTGGTCGAAGTAAGAAATGGCAAGGAATCCTTCGTTCATTAGATCATAGATAAGCTTGTTTGATTTAAAGTTAAGTAAATCCGAAAATAATAATAATTCTTTTATTATATCCTATAATAGCTCCATGTGCGCAAAATATTACTAATTTGCTCAAACTTCTTTTAGATATTACTCAAATACAAATTGAAGTCTATATTTTATAAACATTATATTCTAATTTTTCCAGAATCTTAATAAACTTAATATGGGATCTGAATCTGAATCTGAAGATTTTTACGAAAAAAATATAAATAATCTAAAAGAATCTACCAGCTGGCAGGAAAGAGCTCAATCCGCAAGAAGGTTAGGCGATTCGAAAAGTGAAAAAGCAATATATCCATTGATTAACGCTCTAAACACCGAAACCGATGAGGTTGTCTTAAACCGAATTATTGAAGCGTTAGGAAAGATTAAGAGTAAAGAAGCAACCTTCCCCATTATCAAAATTTTAAAAAGGGAACTTAGAAAGAATGAAGAAGAACAAGATAAAACAAGGTTATTTTTATTAATTGAAAGTCTTATGAAGATCGGGGACAAGAGGGCTTTGGAACATTTAGGTCTTCTATTAGATTCATGTGTGGCAGAAATTAAAAATCTTACAGAAAAAGCGTTGAAATGTATCGATCCTAATTGGAAAACCAATATAAAATAGGTAAAAAGAAGTTTTATGTAATTTTAAATTATAAAAAATTAAAAATCCAATATATAAATTGAAAAAATGTCAACAGAAGAATTAATTAATGAATTAGCCGTAAAAGTGGATGGAAAAAAGGATTCTAAAGATGTTCTCATCTTTACGCTTTCAACATGTATGTGGTGTAAAAAATGTAAAAGATGGTTAAACGATCGAGATGTAAAATATCAATATGTTGATGTGGATAAAATTCAATATTCCCAGAAAGCTAAGATTTTAGAATATCTAAAGGAAAATTATCAATCGAGAATTTCGTATCCATTCATGGTATGTGATGGAGAAACAGTTGTGGGATATGATCCAAATAAATACGAAGAATTATTAAATAAAGAAGGGGGTACTGATTAAAAATGGATATGGAGACAAAAGAAGGGATGCTAGAATATTGCAAAACCATATGCGAGAAAAATAACTATATTTTAAATAAAGACCAACAGACCTTGGACGATTTAATTGAAGGACTTGTCGATAATAAAAAAAATTACGGGTATCAAAGTTGTCCTTGTCGACTAGCATCAGGTAATAGAGAGTTAGATAGAGATTTAATATGTCCATGTGTTTATGCTCCCGCCGATGTGGAGGAATATGGTGCTTGCTACTGTAACCTCTACATGAGACCAGATTTTTACGAGACGCACGATGAAAAATACATGAATGTTCCTGAACGCAGACCAGTTGAAAAAGAAAAAGCTGCGTTGGATTACATAAACGATCAAATGTAATTTTTAAATCAATTTTTATTTTTTGAACTCTTTTGTATCCTTTTTATTTTTCAGATAACTACTTATTTCAGATGGCTAATAAATTATAAAGCTAATTCTTAAAACTTTTTTAGAATCATTTTATTAATATGAGCAAAAAAGATTTATCAGACGATGAGCTAGAGGAAGAATTAGATAGAGCATTTAAAAAAGCAGAGGGTCAAAAAGATAAATGCGGAACCGCAATCCCGACAAATAGGGAGATCGGAATACAAAGAGATAATGTCAAATTAAAAAAAGAATAAATCTACTTTTTTCCATTTATATTCTATCTATTTTTCTTTTTTCATTGTTATTATAATAATACCAAATTAGAGTCATCCATCTTAATTCAAGTATGAAAGAAAAGTAAAAAAAAAGAGTTATCAACATATTTTTAATAAATTCTTAAATTCTACTGATTCGAGGCTTTCGTTTCTACGATTTTTAACTTGCTAATCGCTCCAATCTCGTTAAATTCGCTAGGAGCAATCTCAATTTCCTTACCGGTTAATGCATTGGCTATGGTTGCAGCTAAAATCCCCCATGGACATATGGAATTTTTCAATTCTTCTGGTTTCATGTAAGATCTAACTACTGCCGTTGAACAATTAATGGATTCGATTGTAAATTCGTTTTCGGATATCCATTTAACCTTAAGTTTTTCAGCCATCTCAATATCTTCGAATTTTCTCATCGCAATTTGCATAGCTTCGTTTAAATTATACTTTTTTAATTCTTCAAGGTCCAAACCAATTTTAGAGGCGTATCTTTCAAGAAATTCGTAGGTTTTGGGGAATACATATTTATACAGAACAGGCGTTCCGACCAATTCCTTTGCGCTTCCTTCGTACCCAAAGGTAATCCCATGTAGAATCATCGCAACGCCGTGAAGATTTTTTAAATCTTGTTTCATACCACCCATACTGCTTGTCAATGAAGCTAATAAGAATAAAGCAGCACCTATGAAGAATGGGATTATTGCTGACCAGAGGAATGATAGGGGTATAAATATTGGAGCACTTTCAAAAGTGGGAAATACCACGAAATAAAAATTGAACAGACTCGTCCAATGCGCTATACTCCACCCGAATACTCCAATCGGGCCCAATATATGTCCATATTTATAAATCTCGTCCTTTTTGTATTTTGCATAGAATAATTTAATACTGACTAATACCACCGCTAGGAAACCACCAAACCACGAATGTGCCCATACTCCTGAAGGTCTATATAAATTGGGATCCTTAGCAGCTACATGTAAATAAAACATATATAAACATTGAGCAGTAATCGCGTAAAAAATAAAAATCTCGGTCCTTCCATACCATTTATGAGCCCTCACTAATTTTAAATTGCTTTTTAAATTGTTTAAATCGCCAATTTTTGAAAGACCAATCATTGCATTAGCGATAACGAAAGAATAACCGATCATTGTTTGGAGAATCATCAATTCAATCCATAGATTTGACATGTTTTTTCCTTTTTTTTGTTAAATTATGCGTTAATTGTATCCAAAAATAAAGATAATCCTCAATAAGAATCTTATTGTTTTTTTTTATTGGAACAATTCAACTTTCCTGATTAAGATAACTGATTTAGAATATTGACACATATCTCATGGATTTCTTCATATTGGTTTAGTTCTCGCATATTGCATATCAAGATCAAGGCATGCTCTTTCAGATTAACACATATTGTTAATATTTTTTCTCCTCCAATACTCGAATAAAGCAATTCCTTGGAATATAACTCATTGCAGGCTTTTCTTGAAGAAATAAAGACGCTTATAGTCTCTGGGATATAATCGCTACAATCGTAAGAATTATCATAAATTTGGGAATATTTTATCATACCATCGAGATTTACTGCAAAAACTTGTTTTATTCTTGAATCCAAGTCAATTTGATCGAGTTTCTTTTTAATTTTTTTTAGATTCTCTATTAAATCAAGATCTAATCCCTTTTTATCAACTTTTCCGTTAGATTCGTATTGTTTCACTACGAGTACTTTATCTCGGATTTCCACAACTAGACCTTCATTTTTAATTGTCCGCAACAAAATCCATTGGATTGGCTCGTTTAAATTATCTCTATAGAGGAGTTTAACGGAATTAGAAATAAGAGGAATTAAAAATGTTATCTTTTCTTTATTCACGTATTGTTTTGCGTGAATATACAAAATATTTCCGTTGTTTGCATTAAGAATAACTAGCGACTTAAGTGCATTTTTACCGTCAATTTTTTGAGTTAATTTCTTTGCGATATCTAACCCATATGACTGAATTATTTCCTCTACATTTTCGTGAAATATAGCAAATTTTGAAACCATCCCATCAAATTCTCTCTCTAAATCTTCCTTAAATCTATCTGTAAACCTTTTCATTATTTCTTGAACAATAGATTTAAGAAGATCTAAAACCTTCTCATTTTTTGTAGTTATTACGAACATTAAGTTTTGGAGATACTCGTCGCTTTTTTCAAAAATAATATTTGTTTCTTTTAACTTCAGAGCCTTTAGATCTTCACCTTTTTCAAATGTAGCAAAGGTATTCAATGCTGTGAGAAATCCGCTGATAAGATCGTCTCTGTTCTCAGTTATTTCGACATCTGCATCTTTGGGATGAAAACTGAATAATAATTGACCCCCTTCGTTAATGATAAACAAGTCATCCAGCATATAAGATCGATAATTTGAGTTCTATATGTTTATAAAATAGAAAAGGTAATCAATCATAATAAATGAATTCTCAATAGATCATTATATCTTTCTTAATTATATACTAAAAGGAATTATTGACTTATTTTATTCCAGAAAAACAATTAACAAGAGGATTCGCTATCTTCTCGGAATTTTAAGAGTTGGTTAAAGATTTTTTTATAAATTCCGTGAATCTCACTTATATCTTTTATAGAACGTAAGTCAATTATCAAAACCAGTCCGCTATTAATTAAATTTAGATACATTGTTCCAAATTTTTTACCACCTATTACGGAATAGCTTAATCTCTTGCTAAAAATCTCTTCGCTGGTTTTTTTTGTTGCTGTTAAAAAACTTATAGTCTCGGGAACATAATCTGAAAAGTCGGAAGTTTGACAAAGATTTGATGCATACATTATTTTTCCGTAATCATCAATTAAAAATACTTGCATAATGCTTTCGTCAAACTCAAGATTTTTAAAAACATATGATATTATCTCGTGCTTTTTAACGTATTTGTCGGACTCCTCAAGGAATCTGGGAGCGATATGGTTCTTATCATTTACGACTGAAAATCTGTAACTTTTCACAATTAATATTTGATCTCTATGCTCAGCGTGAAGTGATTCCCCGTCAATATTCGACAAATTAATCCACTCGGCCTCGGTGTCCATATATTGTGAGTATAATAATTTGGCTGTATTAATAATCAAAGGAATTAGAAAAGAGATTTTTTCCTTAGGTAGGTAATTTTTAGATTTGAAAAAGAGAATATTTCCTCCTTTTGGTTCTAAGAACATTATTGAATCGAACTTTTCTTCGCTAAGGGGTTCATCTGAACTGGCGTGAACAAGATCCAACCCATAATCATTAATTAAATCCGCCATTATATTGTCAAATTTTTTAAATTGAGTTATTTCAACCGTGAAACCTGATTTTAACGTATATTCAAACATTGAAACAAATTCCTCCATGAGTCTGTGAGTTAGCGCGTGAAGTAATTCAATCATTTCCTCGTTTTTAGTAGTTGTAATAAATGTTAAGTTAAATTCCTCGTGTTTTTCAAATAGAATAAAGGTTTCCTTTAGTCTGAGGAACTTTATGTCTTCGCCCCTTTCGACGGTTGCGAACCCATTTAACGCGCTAAGAAAACCTCCAACTAGATCGTCCATCGCATTTTTTCGATTATCTGGATGCCAACTATACAAAACTTGATCAGAATTATTTACAATGAGTAAATCTTCAAGCATTTTTGAAGCCAATTAACCCCATTATTTCTTTTTAAATAATTATTATTTTTAAAAATAGTATACCAATGAAATTAAATCTTAGACTAATATTAAATAAATTGCTTCCCAAACGGTTTATTTGTATCAGAAAAACTCTTTAAAGTCTTAAAATAGGAAATTTTATAGTTTCTAAGAAAAAAGTTTAATTAAAAATCACGACAACTTTGATGTAGGTGAAATAATTGGATAAAAGAATTCCCGGAAGAAAAAATTATCCTACAAAAGAAATTGATCCAGATAATTTTATCGAAGATGACAAAGTAAGGGAAATGGTTAAAAATGTTGAAAATTTAAAACTTAATTCTGAAGATTTTTACAAAATCTATAATTGTGTTGACTGTGGCGAATGTTCAACCGAGGAGGAGAGGATTTTGCTAAAGCACGAATACCTCAACCAAGGAAACACGTTCGACGGATGGGAGGAGATGGTTGAAAATTTTGAAAATTATCGTACACCCTATCCTACCAAGAAGATGCGCATTACTGTTCCAGAAGGAGTTAAAGGAGATTCTGATACCCTCGTCTTTATGGGCTGTCTGTCTACGATCAGAATACCTAAATATACAGAGCATGCGTTGGAATATTTGGTTAAAAATGACATAGACTTTACGGTATTAGACGAGGAGGTCTGTTGTGGGTGGCCTTGGTTTGTCTCTGGTTCAATTAAAGAAATAGAAACATGTAAGAAAGAAAATCTCGAAATACTGACGAATTACAAGAAAATTATTTGTTTGTGTCCCGCCTGTTTTTATTTATATAAAAACAATTATCAGCCAGAGCTCGAAGATGTAAAAATCGACTATGTTGTAGATTATCTAAAACCGTCGAAAGAAAAGAAATCAGGTAATGTCGCTTTTCAACACCTCTGTCAGTTGATTAATCGAGGAAAAGAAAATACTGATAAATTCGTTGAGTCAATTTTCGAGAAGAGCGGTTATAATGTAATCGATGTTCCTCACTGGTGCTGTGGAGGAGGAATCGGTTACATGCATCGAACAGATATTATTGACGCAGTTGCCAAAAAACGAATGGAAGATTTTAACAAAGAGGAAATCGACTATGTGACCACATATTGCGTGAGTTGTTGGTGGATTCTCCGCAGATTTAGTAAACAATGTCATATAAAACCCAAAGCAATAGATGTCTTTGAGTTATTATTATAATGGTGGAATCTCGTATGAAAGATAAAAAACGGGACTATCCAACTAAGGAGGTAGAACCCGAGAACTTTTTAACTAACGAGGAAGTATATCAATTACTCAAAACGAAGGACGAGTATAAATTTAAGCAAGAAGACTATTACAAACTTTACAATTGCGTCCATTGTCGAGAATGCGGGACGTCAGACGAAAGAGTCTTACTGAAACAAAAATTCCTTAAAGATGGAAACACCGTTCCACATCTAAATGAGATGGTTCAAACTTTAGAAACTTATGGGACACCTTATAAAAATAATAAAAGCAGGATCAAATTACCAAAAGGGATCAAAGAAAATAGCGATACCTTACTTTATTTTGGTTGTTTTACGAGCGTTAAAACCCCTAAATATGGACAACACGCCGCAGAGTACTTGATAAAGCAAGGTGTTGACTACTGCGTTTTGGAAGAGGAGATCTGCTGCGGATACCCCATTTACGTAACGGGTGCGGTAAAACCCTACCTTAATTTAATAGAAAAGAATCGTCATATATTTAAAGAGAAGGATATAAAAAAAATAATTTGCGTTTGTCCAAGTTGTTATATGGTATTTCAAGAGCATTATCGTGATATGGGGATAGAAATCGTTTACTTTACGGACTATTTAAAACCTTCTAAAACAAGAAAACAAGGAATTGTTAGTATACAACACGCTTGTCCCTTACAGTACGATAAGAAAAAGGACGTTGTTGACCAAGTTGAGTCCATTCTTAGGGATTCAGGATACGAAATTGCGGATATTCCCGATTTTTGCTGTGGTGGAGGAGTTGGACATCAATTAAGAAAAGAAATTTCAGAAAAAATTGCGAAAATTAGGGTTTATGATTATAAAGGCGATTATGTGACATACTACTGTCCAGATTGCTACTGGTTCATTAGAGCATTTGGAAGACGCGCAAAAATTAAGCCAGAACTAAAAGATTTATTTGAATTGTTAGAATAATCTAAAAATTTTACTCATTTTTGTAATTTTCTTAGAATACATATCAGATTAAATAATCCTCAGAATATATTTACGAAAAAAGAAAATATAAAAAAATTGATTAAAATTTATGTCTTAAAGGTCCATTTCCTTCATTTTTTTTCTGACTTGTGCCTTTTTATCGGGAGTCAAGTCGTAAAGAACCCAAAATAGAATCAGTCCTATTAACATTAAAATCGCGGGTATCAGTCCGACTTGAAGTCGTAATCCTAACACTGCAGAAGCGGATTGCGTAGCAGAACCTGGTTCAAACCCTGTAAAAATATGTATCAATGCGAATGTTAAAGCTTGGATTATAATCGCAATTCTTCCGAAAAAAGTTCGGACACCCATATAAAATCCTTCTTTCCGAAAACCCGTCTGAACGGAAGCTTCGTCAATGACATCACCTAGGACGGGAAGCATCATCACCCAAAATCCTATACTCCCTATCCCAATCAAAGCGACTGCAACAATTGCGAATAACACGGAATCAACAAATATCAGTGGTATTATAAAAATAGCAAGAATCAATCCCCCGATCAAGAAAATTCTCTTGAAGTTTCCTTGTTTTTGCGCAATTTTAAACCAAACAGGTATTGATAGCAAGCCGGAAACGATGTAGCCAAGCATAATATAGGATTCGTAGATTGCTTCCTCCTTCAATATAAATCGTACAATATAAGGAATAGATCCCACCATGATTAACGTAGTTGCTTGGTAAAAGGTAAATATACACAAATACGCAACGAAATTTTTCTGTTTGATTGCGATTTTCATCAGCTGGAAAAAACTACGTTGCTCGCTCTGCGATTCGAGTCGAAACGCTCTTTCTATCATCTCTTCGTCTTCCTTAATCCCCGGAATTAGCATAAAAAGTATCACTAAACCTATCACCGAAACAATAATTGCCATTGTTATAAACGATGCTCGATTCCCGTAGCTTATCAACATTGGGGGTAGAATCGCTCCAAGAACAGTTCCGATAACTCCGAACGCAACTGCAAAAGAAGCTTGTTTCATTCTCTGGTTATCTGTTCTAAACTTATCAGGGATTAATCCGTTGTAATTAACATCATAGATAGAGAATAATGTATCGTATAGACACAAAAAGATCAATAGCCAGAGAAAAATGAAGAGCCATTCGCTGGTAGGATTAAAATTGGGCACCGCAAAAATAGGAACAAAACTAAACGCCCAAATGAATCCACCGACTATGATCCAGAGATATCTCTTACCGTATTTTTTCCAAAACGAGCGTGGTTTATCGGCTATAAATCCTGCTAAAGGATCGTTAAACATGTTCCATACGGCGTAAAGAATAAACGCAATTGCTATCAATCCAGTTGCCAAACCGACTTCGTTCTCGTAATAATCGAAAACTCTCGTTCCAAATACAGCTAGGAAGAACTCAATCAGCATCTGACCAAAACCGATCGAAATAAAGACTTTTAGAGGAAGGTCTCCTTTTGCCGGTTTCTCTTTACCCGATCCCGTGGTAGTTGTATTTTCACTCATAATAATTTTCTCTCGATTTATTTTAGAAATTTATATATTATTTATTTCCTACAATTAAATTCGCTCAAATTCTATAAAATCCTTTTGCTTATCTTAAATTGTGTTTTCTATATTGTCAAATAGATCAATTTATTACCATATTGTTTTAATCATTTTGAACAACGCCATTTAATTAGAAAAGACTATGTTGTTTATTCTTTTGATATGATTTCAGCATAATAATCGACTAAAAGATCAATGATTAACTCTCCTAATTCTTTCACCGGTTTTACTTTACCACCATCCAGTCTCCTTAAGCTTTTTAAGCAATTCCAAAGTCCATGTTCGTCGCGCTCTTTCGTACCTATCTTCTTAACATATTTACCTCCTGCCAACAAATATCCACCTAGTCCTCCAAGTGGAGGCCATTTTTTAAGTGCTCCCTCGAAATCTTTTTCTAATTCAGCATTCATCAACTTTAATTTTTCCTCATCTAAAATACCTAGTGCGGCTGCTGCAGAGTGTTCCATATGTCCAGCATGTCCGGATCCGGTCAGGATTTTAATCAATATTCTTTTTATTTTTCTGGCACTTTTATCTTCGCTCGAAAGTTCTGAACTGACTTTTTCCAATTCCTTTAAAATTCTGTCCATGTTTTCTTCGGCAAGATTTTCCCCTGGGGCCATAATAAGCTTTTCTAAATGCAATTTTTCCTTGATCTTATCAGTGTATTTAGCAATAGGATTATTACCACCATGTCCTGAAAAAATTAGCACTTTTGACGAAGGTAAACCCATTTTTTCATATATCTCAATGTGATATCTCAGATATTCAATTATTTTTTCAACGATCTCTTCAACGGGAATAACTCGAGGTGCCCAATCCCTTGCAACGGGCATGAAATTGTCCGTTGCCCAAGGAATATGAGCAACATAACGGGCACCCGATTTACATGATATTAAGTGCGCTACTCGCTGTGAAAAAAGATCATCCATTATTCTCGGTAAGGCGTATCCGTGCCCTTCTTCAGGATTACCTATAGAAAAAATTAGCCATTTTCCTTCATTTTTTCCAAACGGTCCCCAATCGTCCATTTTACCTTCTAAAATAATTGACTTTTTTTCATCAGACATGGTTTTGATGTATTTATCATTATTTTAAAAAATTTGGACTATTTAGGAATAATTTAAAATTATCTAGATAAAATTCCAATAATTTCATCTAATATTAAATTAATTTTAAATTCCATCTCCCATTAAAATATATAACTTAAACTCTATATGAAAGTATTGATGATGTAGTATGCCCGGACCAGGTATGGATATAATAGGAGAGGAAGAAAAGCGCGCCTTGATGGAAGTCATTGAATCGGGTTATCTTTATCGTTATGGAAATCAATCCGACCCGAAGTTTAAAGCAAAGGTTTGGAACTTAGAACAAGAATTTGCTAAATATACCGGAACTAAATACGCCTTAGCGGTAAATTCGGGAACATCGGCTCTTTTAACTGCTTTATGGGCGCTCGGTATAGGACCTGGGGACGAGGTCATCGTTCCAGGTTACACATTTATAGCAAGCATTACGTCAATCGTGTTTGCCCGAGCGATTCCGATATTGGCTGAGGTGGATAAAACGCTAACCTTGGATCCCGAGGACGTGAAAAAGAAAATAACTCCTCGTACTAAAGCAATTATGTTGGTTCATATGCTCGGAAATCCAGGACACATCGACGAATTAAAGAAAATTGCAGAAGAAAACGATCTATACTTAATTGAAGACTGTGCTCAAGCAATGGGGGCTTTTTATAAAGGAAAATCAATAGGAACTTATGGTGTTATTGGAACTTTCAGTCTTAACGTTTACAAAACGATAACGGCAGGAGATGGTGGCATTCTAATTACCAACGATGAGGACCTCTATAAAAGAGCTTTTGCAATCCACGATCAAGGACATCTCCCCTTGCGACAAGGTGTTGAACAGGGTAAGCGAACGGTTTTAGGATTAAACTTTCGAATGAACGAGTTAACTGCTGCTGTTGCTAAAGCGCAATTAGATAAACTAGAATATATTAGACAAAAATTACATAAGAATAAATCTCAGTTAAAGAAGATTCTTTCTAAAGTAAATGAAATAGAATTTAGGACTATCCTCGACGAAAAAGGAGATGTAGGAACATTGTTGACCTTCTTTATGCCTGATAAAGAATCTGCCCGAAAGTTAGTCGATAAAATAGGTTGCACGACTATTTCTAAATCGGGATGGCATGTTTACAGTAATATGGAACATTTACTAGGTAAGATGACTGTCACAAGTGAAGGCTGTCCTTTCACGTGTCCGTATTACGAAGGGGGAGAAATTAATTATTTCAAAGGAATGCTTCCTCAGACGGATGATTTATTAGAACGAGCAATTAACATTAGCGTTGGAGTGTCAGATCCAGGATTAGGTTCTGCGTTTGGGATTACAATAAATAGTAGTTCCGAAGACATTAGCCGTGTGGGAAAAAATTTAATAAATGCTATTAAAGAAAGCCTTTAACTTTCAAAATCTAATTCTATTTTTCTTATTCTATTGAGAAATTCCGCAACTAGGACCTTGCGAAGTATCAATCTCTTTTTTGTTTTTATTCAACTTTAGACTATAAAAGATAAGTTTGTGATGTTATAACGCAAAAGACTTTAGCTTAAATTTGTTATTTTCTTTTATCCAGACAAAAAGTATCATTTATGCTTTATAGAAAAAAGTCTTATTAATCAAAAAATTGTGTTAAATATAGATTAGAATAGAAATAAGACTTTACTGTCCGAGTTGGTGAAATTATGTCCTTTCTTAAACAATATGAAAAGATTATAAATAACGAGATGGAAAAATTAAAAAATGAAATTTCCATTATTCTATTTACCGATTTTAAGTCCAATAACGGTGAGAAAGTTAGAAAGTGTATGGCGTGTGAACGCTCGCTTACTATATTGGAGAAGCTTGCTGAAGCTGCGGCAGGAAAACTAAAAGTTATAGAATTTTCCACTGAAGAGAATCAAGATAAGGCATCTAAGTACAAAATCGAAAAAATTCCTACTATTCTTTTTCTGGACGACAATGAAGAGGAATTAATACGATATAAAGCGACTCCAGAGGGATCTGAGTTAGTTCCATTTATAAAAACGCTCCAATATTATTCCGGAATCAATTCTTATTATAAAGATCAAATATTGACTCACCTCTCAAAAATTCCCTCGTCGGAAATACAACTATTTATTACTCTGACATGCCCTTATTGTCCTACCGTATTACCCATCGTCACATTGTTTTCGATAATCTCAGAAGGAAAAATTACTTCAGAAATAATAGATATTGATGCAAATCCTAGCGATGCCATGGAGTACAAAGTTTCAAGCGTTCCACACGCAATTATCAACGAAAAGGATCACATCTATGGGATGTTCACCCCTCAAGACCTTTTAGACAAATTGACAAAAGGAAAAAGAGATTTTGGAGGAATGTACGCTTAATTTTAAATTAAAATATAAAACTTCACTTGAGGTGATGATAAAAATGGCTTCAGAAAATAGATATAAGCAAGTAATTAAAAACGAAATGGCGAAGTTAACTAAAAACGTTAAGATTTGGATTTTTACCTCGTTAAGAACTAATCCTGACGGTTCTAAGGTCAGAGAATGCCAAGAATGCAACGAATTTATGAATTTGTTGACAATCTACGAAAGTCATTCAAATGGTAAACTTACAATTGAAGAACATTCGATTTACGATAATCCCGAATTTGCCAAACGCTACGATGTTGAGAGAGTCCCAACAATTTTATTTATCGATAATGATGGGAAAGAATACATAAGATATTTAGCCGCACCCCGAGGCCCTGAAGTTCAACCATTCGTGCAGGCTATATTTGCTTTTGCGGGCGCTCCGAACTACTACGAAGCTACCATAAAAAGCAATCTAAATAGGATTAAACCTTCCACCTTAAAAATAATGATCACTAATCAATGTCCTTATTGCCCTCAAGTCGTAAATACGGCTAATTTGTTCTCAATAGCAAGCGAGGGGAAAATCAGAACTGTGGTTGTTGATATAATGGCTAATCCTGATATTGGCCAATATTACAATGCATCTGGTGTGCCCTACACAATTATAAACGAACAACCAGCGATTTCGGGAATGGTCGGTGCTAACGAAATACTCAGAAAACTCATAGGAGGAAATGTTCGTGTTCAATACTGACTCCCTTGGATTCGATCCTGACAAGATTTACGACTTGATTATCTTAGGAGGGGGTCCCGCGGCGTTGGGATGTGCTATATACGCCGCTAGGTTCGCCATGGATATCTTGGTGATCGGTAAAGTATATGGAGGCTTGATCGCCACAACGCACATTGTCGAAAACTATCCTGCTATTACTTCTGTGAGCGGCCAAGAGCTCATGGAAATGTTTCGAGACCATATCAATTCCTTGGAAATTCCCTATATCTCTGACGAGGTTAGAAAAATTGAAAAAAAAGACGATCATTACCTACTTCATTCGTTTTTTCAAAAGTTTAAAGCACGATCGATTTGCTTAGCTACGGGTTCTGATAGAAGAAAACTGGGAATACCAGGCGAAGAAAAATTCGCCGGGAGAGGCGTTTCGTATTGTGCGACGTGTGATGGACCGTTTTACAAGAATAAAATCGTGTGCGTGATTGGTGGAAGCGATTCTGCGGCAAAAGAGGCGCTTTTTTTAGCTCAAAACTGTAAAAAAGTGTATGTTCTCTATCGTGGTAAGCAAATTCGCGCAGAACCGATTAATAAGAAACGAGTGTTAGAAAATGAAAAAATTGAAATTATATACGAAACTACTGTCGTGGAAATTAACGGGAACGATTCCGTGGATTCGGTGACTCTTCATAATGGGAAACAATTGGTTGTCGATGGGGTGTTTATCGAAATCGGATCAGTTCCTAACTCGGATCTTGCCAAGGGTGTTGGCGTAGAAACCAACGAAAAGGGTGAAATCAAAATTAACCGCAATTCAGAAACCAACATTTCTGGAATTTACGCTGCTGGAGATGTTGCAGATGCTGAATTCAAACAAGCAATAACAGGAGTAGCGGAGGGTGTGATAGCTGCTTATGCTGCGTTTGATTATCTAAAGGAAATGAAAATCGAATATTAGATCTTAGTGTAAATCGATTCGAATTGAATCTTAAGATGGTTTAAAAAAATAAATAAAAAAAAAATAGAAAACGGGACATCTAGATGACTTTTAAATTTTTCACCTTTTTTTTCTCGTCGTTCTATTTCCTCGATTGAATCGCCCATTATGCTCAATTCTACCGAATGTGGGGGATCGTTCGCCGTGAATTTGTGTCGGCACGGGTCAATGCAAAGCTCGGAGGGTGTTCTTAGAAGAAAATAGGAAATAATTCCCGCGATGGGATCTGTGCCCATGATTAAAGCAAGTTCTCCAAAAGGTTCCGAAAAATGCACGGAAGGAGGATAAGATTTAAAAGGGGTCCGAGCTTTGAGAAGATGAGGTAATATGATCGTATTACAGTCGTCCCAAAACTCGGACTTATGTAACACTAGTGATCGATCTCCCTTAAAAGTTGGTATTAACGGGGAAACACGAGAACACGCGAGGAATCGGGATCACCTCCCTTCCAAGCAAGAACAACGGGAGATCTTGGACCTACTGCTGGCACCCATGAGCCCCAATCGCATTTCCCGGCATTTTTACCACGTCCACGGGAAGCAAATCAGCGCGTGGAAGATCAAGCAGGTCGTTCTTGCTCAAGGAGAACAGATTGCCTCCATCAATGCACGCATGGATCGAGTGGCAAGTCGCAAGATTTCCATCGTTCAAATAGATGAAACATTTAAAGGACGTCGAGTCTCGATTTTAGTGGTGATTGATGCCGTGACCGGCTATATCTTACACTTGCAGTGGTTAGAACAGCGCAATAAGGACGCCATCCTCGATCAGCTCCGCCCAATACGCGCCCTCCTAAAAAGCGTCAAGCTCGCGATGACGGACGGTGCACCCTACTTTCCCGCAGTCGTGAAGGAATTGTGCCCGAATGCGAGGCACCAAATATGCTTGGTCCACGTGATGCGTGGATTATACGCCCACTTAAGGCCTCATAAAACGGAATACCTGGAAAAGCTGCGGGAGTTCCAATCCGCAACCGAAGCTGTGAGGAAAAACGACGCAAAAAAGCGCAACAAGAGGTATTCCCGCAAGAAGCTCCGGCAGAAGTTGAAGTATTGGAAAGCGAAGCGGAAAAAAGCCAGGACCGAACGAGGGGTGCGGAGGTATCAAAAGGACATCCTGAAGAAATTTCCCGAGTTACGGAAACTTAACGAGAAGATCAACGCCATTGGCGCAAAGCTCCGCTCCCTGGAACGAACGATCGAGGGAGCGGTGGAAAGGGGAATCCGCTTGAAGCAAGAGCGAGAAGGCGCCGAACAGAAGAAGAACAAGGCGTGGGGGAAATACATGGTAAAATGCCGGCTGTTTCACCGCTTCTATCACCTCTTCCAGCTCACGGGACGGGAGTATCAAGAGAAACGCAAGACCATGGTCTCGAGATTGCGGCAGCGCATCTCGGACGGATGTGAACTTTTGAAAGAGATCCTCCGGATTCTAACGGAGGTAAGGAATTTGGACGGCATCAACACGGAAGGCTGTCCCGTTCGGTTGGACCTGAATTTCATTAACACGAACGCCGTGGAGAGCATTAACTCGCAAGTGCGACCATACCTGGAATGCTTGCGGAAAATCACGAATTCTCCTTACGTTCGGACGTATCTCCGGTTAGTAAGGCTTTACCTTAACACCACGAGACCTTTCTCGGGGGTGCGCAGCGGCTCGTCCCCCATTGAGCGATACGGGTATGACCTTCGAGGTAGAACCTACCTCGACCTCCTCCTGGACGGGCTGCCTCCCGGTCCCCAGTACAGGACAAATCTTCCGGGGATCGATCTCTCACGCGCGGCGCCAAATTTGGTCGGAAAATGTGAATTTCAGCGCGCCGGCCGATCAAAAAGTTTTCGGCAAAAGAATAAAAAGAAAAAATAAAAAAGGGAAGAGTTTAAGTGGTTTCTGTTTTTCTTTCAAGGATTTTTATATCCCGAAAATTGCTTCTGAAATTTATTTTCCCGATATCTTATTGATGATATTTCATAATTTACGAATTTCTCTAACAAATTCCGAAGCTTCATTTATTTTCTTTTCTAATAAATTAAAAAGTTCAATAAACTCAACTTCAAGATT
>WJKD01000189.1 GCA_014729315.1 Promethearchaeota archaeon
CGCGACGAAAAATAAGATAGAAAAGATTGAGTGTCTCGAAAGTTTTCCCAAGGCTTGCAGGCTATTTTTGGGGAAACCAATGAAAGATTTTAGTGAGATGTTTATAAAACTCTGGGAAAAACATTGTATTGACATGGTAAACTTGGATGATCATTTATTAATTATAACGACTCCGCTCCGCTTTAAAATTAATGAGCATTTATCCCTCGAACTTGAAATAGCTGTAACTGACAAGATTAATATTCTTATTGACAACGAACCATACGCTCTCTGTAAAGACCTCGTTCTCAATATTCCAATAAATAGGACTCGTAATCAAAACAAGGAAATGCATTTAATTGAATCTGTTGACGAGGCAGAAGAATTTTTATCTTCTGAGACACAATTACTCCGAAATAATCCTTTAAAATTAAAACCAAAAATGAGGTTTTGGGCACACGCTTCAAACCTTCAAGCATGGGTAGAAAATAATTATGACACACGTATCCTCCATCGAAACTTAGCTTTTGGACTTCTCCATGCTCTCACCAAGGTAGGTGACATTAAAGCAAAAAGGGTTTTCAAAGAAGAAATTGCAAAACGATTTTCTTCAGGTCACCCCACGGTACAAAAGTTTTTGGAAATTCAAGGGTATATAGATCTCTTGTCAAAAGAAGAACTTGATGCGATTAAATTAAAAAAGAGTTATTAGTAAAATTTTTTTTTGGTTTTTCAAAGTAATGGAAGGATATCAAAGATAAAAAACTTTGGTTTTTTATTAATAGTCTGAACGAGATTAAAATTCTAAAAAAATTCTTAGCGTTGGTAAACGAAAAACTCTAAAACAAGGAAAACTATAAACCATAAATTTAGATCGTTAAAAGACGATAGGATGTATAGAATATTAAGTAAATAGTAATAAAGATAAAAAAAAAATTGTTGGTATTGTATCTCTAAGTTAAAAAATACGATCTGGAATGTCTTAAATTAATTTAAAAAAATTGATCAATTTTTTTATTTTTTGATGTATATCCTCTCTCGACACCATTTCTCATACCAGGCAACTTATAGCAATATTCGGGGATCATACTTTTAAAATAATGAGGATTTTCTCGTTCAACGATATTTTGCGATTTATAGAGGGTTTCAAATATCTCTTTTCCCGAGAATTGGATATCTTCAAAATATGGTAAAGATGGGCGTTTTTCACTTATTTTACGTACTATTTGATCAAGAGGGAGAGACACTTCTCGGATTATCCCTTTCTCGTTAATGATACCTGTTTTTTGAGATTTCTCGTTATAAAGACACACCACGCATTGAGGCCATCTTTGGTGAAAATACAGTAAAACAAGATCCATAACATTATGTTCGAATAAAACCACTCCATAGAGAACGCCTCGATCGTTAATTTCTGTGCGAGTAAATTGTTTTGCTCTATAGGCTTCTTTAAAAACCTCTTTCGTCATTCGAACGAGTTTTTTTGCTAACGGAGAACCTGAATTCCGCAAGAGAACCTCTGGAAGGTTTTTAATCTTTTTTGCAAGAGTTGGAGAATAATCTGAATGGCGAGAAATTCCGTCAATCAACTCTTTGTGAGTATATCCTTTGGCTCTCCCTATGATTCTTAGTGGATCTAAGTTTTTTTTTCCATTTTTCATTATATAACCTCGTGATTAATCGTATTTATTGAATTTTTTTCGTGATTGAAGAAACTATTAATCATAGTTTGTTTTTTACCGTTAACTATTAGAAAGGGATCGGCGCGTTTAAGAACGACTCCAACAGATTTAAGTTGCTCACGTCGAGTAAATCTAAAATTTTTATCGCGTAAGTTAATTATTCTCTTCGCCGATATCGGGCCAATACCAGGAACGCGAAGCAAGTCATGGTAAGAAGCGATATTCGGATCAACCGAACCATTTTCGGCAAAATATCCTGCCGCAATATGAATCTTAGGATCGCCTTTCGGGAGATTTCCCTTTTCAGTTAAAATACTTTTTATATCTGTTAAGTCATAATGATAAATTCTTAATAGCCAATCGCTCTGATACAGACGATGTTCCCTTTCCAACGGTGTTGCGTTATGATTTGCTAAGGGAGTTCCCTCGATCGGGATGAAGGCAGAAAAATACGCGCGTCTCATGTCTACAGTGCGATATTGCCAATCAATTCTTTTCAACAAATCCCAATCTGTTTCTTCTTCTGCTGCCCCTACAACAAACTGCGTGGTTTGTCCTGCGTTAAGAATGGGAGCGCCATCCCAGCGGAATGTTTTATATCCATTCTTTCGATGTTCTTTCAGCATTATTTCTTGAAATTTTCGCGGATTATCTTCTTTAAAATCTTTTATCTCTTTAAGACATTTGTCGTTATGTCTTACTCGCAGTTGCTTTAACCATCGCTGGCGAGTAATTATGTCGTTCCTAAAATCTTTTTGAGCAGCGATTTCTGTTAGATAATCTTTAGTAGAAGCTTCAGAATTAATAGATATACGGTCTGACAAAGATATCGCTTCTCTAAGAAGAGATTGGCTTAAACCAGGCAGGCATTTAAAATGAATATATCCTTGAAATTTATATTTAAATCTAAGAAGGCGAACTGCCTCTAACATCTCCTCAGTTGTTTCGTCAGCACTTCCACACACACCTGAAGTGAGAAAAATCCCCTCCACCACATTCATTGCATAGAGTTTCATAAAGGTCCGAGCGTATTCCTCTGGAGTAAAGCTAACTCTATGGGAACAACTTTGCGAAAAACAATATTTGCAATTATAAAGACATTTATTTGTGTATAACGTTTTAAATAAACTCATACACCTACCGTCAGGTGTGTAGCTATGACAAATTCCCGCACTAGCTGTCGTACCGACCCAGTTTTTCGAATCGCCAAATAATTTTGGATATTTCTTAGTACGACTTGAAGCCGTGCTTGCGCATATGTCGTATTTTGAGTTAGCTCCCAAGATCCGTATCTTTTCTAAAGTTGAAGGCAAATGAATCGGGTAAGTATAATGTTTTTTTTTAGAAGATCTGATTCAATAATAATTAATTAGGGATATTGGTTTGATTTTTATAAAAAAGAAGGGATCGCTGAATTATTGAAATGAGTTTTTTAAATAAAAATTAATTCTTTAGGTTGATTCGTTGTATATAGATTTAGTTCTAGGCGTTGGAACTCCTAATTCTTTTCCCATCCGAATTATGGTTCCACCAAATAAATCTCCTTCGTTTTTCTTACCTTTTTCTATATCTCTTGCGTATGACGGTTTTACTTCGGGATAATCTCTGCAGAATTCTATCGTATCTGGGATTATAGTGTCTTCAAGTTTGACTCCATGCTTTTCCGCAATGGCTACGATCTCTTCCATGATTTCTTCCAAGACCTTTTTAGATTTTTCGCTCTCAATTATTTCTCCTAGCGTTTGGTTAGTTTTAGCTGAGACAAGGGCAAACGAGGCTACCAGAAGATATTTTTTCCAGATCGCCGGATACGGATTCTCTTGCCAATTCATCTCGATGTTCATTTTCTCAAAAAAATCAATGATTGGTTTGGGATTAAAGTCCGGAAATTTTGGATCGGGGCCGCATTTAAAAAATCCAGGATTACCAGTTTGGATCACATATCCGGGCTTTTCTATATGAGAACCCACGTAGACACAAGAAGGTAAAACTACGCATTTTTTTAGAATTTTCCTTATCCTCTCGTAAATATCGATTCCATTCATCAAGGGGATAATCACGGTCGAATCAGATACTTCGTTTTGAATCGTATTAATCAATGGTTTTAAATCGTAGCTTTTGACGCAGATTAAACATAGGTCGGGTGGAGGAAAGTTTTGAATATCCTTAGACGCAAGCGTCGGGTGACAATAGATCTTTTCACCATCTTCTTTTAGTAATTTTAATCCATTTTTTTTAATTTGATCTAAATGCATACCTCGAGCTAAAAAAAACACTTTAAGCTCGTCAGCGTTAAATCTCTGGATGTTGTAGGCGACTCTCCCGCCAAAATAGCCTCCAACACCACCGACACCGCAGATCCAAACATTTTTTATCTCGAAATCTTCAGTCATTCTCTCTATTTATAAATATTCTTGATTTTACATTAATAATTAGTATTTTCATAAAAATTTTATTCAAAGATACCTTTATGTCGGTTTTATTGGTTCTAGAATTGCTCTATGGGTGTACCCTTTTTTATGCTTATAATCGATTATCTTTTTTAAACTTCTAACGATTATTTTAAATTCTTATCATGGATTTTTTGATATTCTAAAAGCTGATTTTTTATAACATTGATTTAGTTTAATAATGATCAAGACTCAAATAAAAAGGAAGGTGAAAATAAATGGTAAAAACAATCCCTTATCTTAAGGTGAAGAACGCAAATAAATCAATTAATTTTTACAAAAAATTATTCAATGCGGAACTTATAGATCATGTGCCATACTCAGAAGAAGTTGGAAAAGAATTTGGACTTCCCTCCGATTTTGACTATGAAAATTCTACTATGCACTCTGTCCTACATATTCTTGGTGCACCTATTTACATGGCAGATGAAGTTTTAGAACCACTAGAAAATGCTAAAGGAAAAGTTGAAATACTTCTTGACTTGGATAATAAAGAGCAAATTGAAGAAATTTATCAAAAAGCTAAAGAACTAGGCTGTTCAATTACTATGGAACTTGAGCAGATGTTTTGGGGCGCACATTTTGCTAGCTTTGAGGATCCTGATGGAATTAAATGGCAACTCCATTTTCAAGCAGAAAACTAGAAATATTAAATCATGACTCTATGTCTCAAGAATAATCTAGAAATATAGATCTTATTCTATTATTCTAATAGTTGGATAAAACATTACAGCAATTATCAATAAGGATTTAAATAATAAGATTAATCTTATTTTTTAAGGAAAACTTCAGATGTTTAGAAAGATTCTATTTTTTTAATGTTCCCATTTGAAACAGTTTTTATTAGCATTATCTAGATACGATTCAAATTATTTTCTAATTATGATGATTAAATCAGAATTTTACTACGTAGTCAATTCGGAAGGGATTAAAGTTGCTGTGCATAAAAACAGCCATTTTAGTGTCGGAACATCTCCATATTACGCTCATCAATTCGGCTTAGCAATAGATATATATCAACACCTCCCTCTAGTAAATTATGATGTCTTTAGCCCCGTCTCAGGGATCGTCTTAAAAACGAAAGAATTAATAGCTCCAAAACCAAAATTCACAGGAGGAATTAGTAAAGACTATCTAATTATAATCCAGAATTTGCAACGCAAAGATCTAGTGTACAAACTCCTTCATGTTAAACCTACAGTTAAAGAAGGGCAAAACATAGAAATAGGACAAGTCATAGGCACGACAATAAGAAATGGATATTTCGCTTATTGGTCAAGTCCCCATGTTCATTTAGAAATAAGATCAAAAGACGACGCAGTTAGAGCAAGAGGAGGAAAAACCTTTTTACTTGCTCGAAGCGATTTTAAAAGCTCTATTAAAAAACAACTCGAACCTGAGATACCCATTCCAATAAAAATACATTCCGTATTTCCCGAATTCATATTAGCAAAACTAACCAAGGAGTATTATTTCAAAATAGATCCAATTTTTGGAATCAAGGGAAAATTTGGCGATTCTAATTGTATCATCGATGGGGGATTACCTCAATACAAAAATGGAATAATCATCCTACCGGATGATTTTAAGTCGTCTGCTAACGTCATCTTTTGGGGCTCTTATAAAATAGGATCTTTAATGGAGTTGCGTAAACAATTTGGATTATTTTATTCTTTAAAATTAAAATTTAAAATTGACGGAAGAGAATTAAGAGGGTTATCACTCTTTTTAGCTAATTTTACTCCACTTGTTAAGCTAATCCCGATCAATAAGGGTGAGTTTTCTTTTAGAAAGAACACTATTCACTATTTATCACTGACCTAAGTTATTTATAAATATGTAAGATGTTTTAGAAGAAAAAATAAGTAACTTCTTCTTCTAAAATTGATTTCAAAATCTCAATTTCGTCATCAGTGAGGTCTTCCCTTTTCCTTCCGTCAATTTTCAATAGCTCGTCGTATCTTTGCATTTTTTTACCCCGTTTCCTCGATAATATTAAAATGAGAACGAAGTTATTAAAAAGATTCTTTTTTTGACTATTTTGTGGTGATGATACGAAAAACTTTTTAGTAATTTAAATGACTTTATATTTAAATACGGACTGTAATTGCGTTCTCATCGATTTTATCGATAAAATTCATATTTTTATACGCTTATGAACGAAACTACTCAGATAATAGGCAGCAATATCGAAGGAAGTGATCATAAAAAATCACCTATTAAATCATTTCTATTGATTTTTCCTTTTATTGGGCTCTTGACTGTATTGTATGGTGAAGTCTGGACTGCTAGTTCGATGTTGTGGTTTTTAGATCCCTCGATAGTTATCGTATTTCCTCTCACTGTAATACCTTTTTACGCGGCTCATCTTTATTTCTACTTTAATTTAGCGGTGAGAACCCGGAGAACCTCAATCCCTCAGTTGTATCTCTGGGGCACATTATTCGGTTTGTACGAAGCACCAATAACTAAAGTGATATGGGGTAGCGTAATTGGCGAATCTGGAGCGATAGTTATAGGTGGGATTGTAATAAGCGAATATATCATGTTGGTTTTTTTTTGGCATCCAATATTCTCGTTCATTACTCCAATCTTAGTATTTGAAATTTTTGCGTTAAATTCTGCTAAGAACGACAGCGAGGTAGTGTTTTCGAACCACATTTCTTTTTTAAATATCTCGTCAACTAAGTCAAAAATATGGCTTTTAGGATTAACTATCGTTGGAAGCTTATTTCTAATCGGAACTTCAGCAACAATGGCCATTTTCGCTTTAATAACGCTATTAATAAATATTTCTTTAGTAATGCTGTTTTACTTAATTGTGAGGAAGATATATCCTCTTTTTAAGGGAAGAACATTTTCCGTTGGATCTTTAAAGTTTACCAACAGAGGATTTATCTTGCTTTGTTTATTTATGCTTTTTATTTACGTGATTGATTGGTTTTTATTCAGTCCAGAACATATTCCGATTGATCCCGTGCCAATAATCGGTATCGTTGTTAGTTATTGCTTAATTTTAACTCTGATTTTTTTGACCAAACCTCAAGATCCGAAACTAATATATGCAGAGAACCATCTTAAATTAAAACATCTTTTTATTCATTGGTTTATGACGATCGGGCTTATAATATTATACATATCTATTCTTGGTATTGCGATAATTCTCTTTTTTCTTTTATACTTTGGAATTTTGGTTTTCGCTCCAATCTTATTTGGCTACATGATTCTCAAAGCGTTTAGAACAGGATAAATTTCTTAATTATTTTTTCTCC
>WJKD01000024.1 GCA_014729315.1 Promethearchaeota archaeon
AAGCCGTGTTTCGAGCTGCGAGACGATAGCTTTTCCTTCATTTTCAGGGAGGACATTCTGTATAACCTCGCACACTCTTTCGAATGTAGTTCCAGTTCTCTCAGGGCGTTTAGCAGGATCGTTCACTAATGCTTCATACAAGTCCATTGTCTTCATGTTAATTGCTCCATATTTTTTCTTCTTAAAAAATTTTTTAATGAATAGGACACAATCCGGCGGGACATTAAATTTTTTCTGATGTGATTATAAGTGACCACCAGCAATGATTATTACAAACTAAGCATATTCCAGACCAACTGCAAGGGATTTTTCTTATTTTTTTGTCTTCATTAACCTGCCTTTCACCTGGGCATTTGACAAATCCGAATTCGCTTAGCCATCAAATTTAATTCAGTCTCTTCCCCCATCATTTTTTATACTAAATGGAACTGAATCAATTATCAGGCTTTTAATTCCACGACACCCACATGAATTAATCAACATAAGGTAGAAACTCTTGATTGATCCTCACATAGAAGCGACTGACTACAGCCGGAAATGGTTTGTCCTATCCGCAATCGGTATGGGAGTATTTCTTGCAACGATCGATGCCAGCATTGTAAACGTGGCGCTGCCAACACTTGTGACTGAATTCCAGGCACGCTTTGCAGTCGTGCAATGGATCGTGTTGAGCTACCTGCTCACTTTAGCGACCCTGATGCTAACCATCGGACGACTGGCAGATATTCTTGGCAAAAAACCGATTTATCTAACCGGGATGTTCATTTTCACGATTGGCTCATTGATGTGCGGACTTTCGCAGACGGTTTACTGGCTCATCGGATTCCGTATTTTTCAGGCGGTCGGCGCCGCAATGATGATATCTCTGGGAGCGGGCATTCTCACCGAATCTTTTCCGCCACAAGAGCGCGGGAAGGCGCTGGGCTTTGTCGGAGCAATCGTTTCCATCGGGATTATCACCGGTCCTACCTTAGGCGGGTTTCTGATCGATCTCATTTCCTGGCACTGGATATTTTTCGTGAATGTACCAATCGGGATTATCGGCAGTTTTATGGTGCTTCGCTTTCTGCCAAATGTCAAAGCGATCAGCGGACAACGATTCGACTTCTGGGGCGCGGGCTCGTTGTTTATCAGCCTGCTCTCGTTTCTGTTAGCATTGACTTTGGGGCAGAAAATGGGTTTTACGAATCCACGGATTTTAGTGCTATTCGGCGCATGGGCAATTTTATTTATCTCCTTTTTATTCGCAGAGCTAAATGTAAGCGAGCCGATGATCGACCTGCATTTGTTCAAAAATCAATTGCTCAGACTCAGCCTATCCACGGGATTTATTGTTTTTGTATGCACCGGCGGCATTGTACTGCTGATGCCTTTTTATCTTGAAAATGTGCTTGGCTATGATCCGCACCAGGTGGGATTGTTATTAGCGATTGTCCCGGTCTCGGCTGGCATGGTCAGTCCATTCGCCGGCACTCTATCCGACCGTTTCGGTACTCGCCCTGTATCAACGTTCGGGCTGCTCATCATGTTTATCGGCTACGCCAGCTTGTTGACTCTTGGAAGGGAAACAACTGCATCGGGCTACATCTTGCGCTTTTTCCCGGTCGGACTGGGCATCGGTATTTTCCAGTCCCCGAACAACAGCGCAATTATGGGATCCGCACCGCGGGAAAAATTAGGTGTTGTTTCCAGTCTGCTCTCGCTCACCCGCACGTTGGGGCAGAGTTCGGGCATTGCCGCGATCGGCGCACTCTGGGTCAGCCGTGTAGTACTACACGCTAATCATTCATTTGATTTCAACGCCACGAAAACCGACGCCGGAGCACAAGTCGCCGGACTCAACGATACTTTCATTGTAACCGCTACATTTATTTTCATAGCGCTGATATTGAGTCTGGTGAGCTGCATCCGGGAGAGGGCATGTTTATTGGGGATGAATAAGAATGCGCAGGGCGAGGAATTAAATAATGGGGATTGATAATTTTTAATGTTGAACTGTGAATGAAAGCCAAGAGTGGAGATTTTGACTTACATAGCGGCTCTTTCTAACTTTTAATGTAAACAAAATCGTAAGCGAAACGCTATCCGGTATATTCCAACTAAACACAGATTTCAATTTTACAACATTATTTGTGAGATGCTCCAAATATTTCGAAAAGTGTTTATTTTAATACACATTCAGAAGGAAATGTGTTTGAGGGTAGTATAAAATATTATGTTAAGCATGGTTTCGCTTTTATCTTTCTCTATTCTATTGTGATATTCACTGCTCTAATCTTGTTTGTTTTATTTATCAAAATATTTTTCAATAAAAGTTAATGTATTTCTAGCTTGTTGACGTGAAATTTTGTTTTTAAATTTGCTGAGATGAGAAAAATGACAATCTTGCAATCGTTTATAACTACCACAATAGCACTTCCAACTCCCCTTTATTTTTTCTTTCGATAGGTATTTTAAAAATTTTTTTATTACGATTATGTCGTTAGTACCTAAAAGTTCGGAATAAAATTCAATAAGTCCTTTTAAACCGTGACCTCTCTCTCCATAAGGCCATTTTCCATTTAAATCGAAATATGTTTGTGACCTAAAAAAGCTTTCTACAGGACCTCGGATAAAGTCTATTATTGTCGAACCGGGTGGATAATATTTATATCTTTCGTCAGGAAAAAACAAACAGGCAATATCTGTCGGAGGAATAAAATGTCTATCAAGAATTTTAGGTAATCTTCCCCCAATTTCTCTTACTAGCGGCAATTGTCTTGTATAATCTTTAGGTATTATAATTTCAATAGAGTACCGATCTAATTCCCTCGTTCTTGTTGAATCGTAGATAAATAAACTACCCCTTATAATCGTTAGGCTATGATCCTCAACAACGTGTAAACTTGGATAATCAGTCATTAATTGTTTTTTAAGTGTCTCTTGAAATTGAGAAATGCTAACATCAGATCCCATTAAATCAGTAACTCCATGGTTTTGCAGAATTTCGTTTTTGTGAACTAATCGCTGTGGTAATGGCTATGTTATTATATTCGTCTTTATCTTGAATTGGACCAAAAATTGACTCCCAATTATCATTATCTATTTGATCTAACGCTCCCCTTGAGATTGATGAAAGTTGATTTTTAATTGAAGTGCCAAAATGCGTACTTAAATCATTACCAATTGGATTCGCTGGATCTTCGACTTTGATATTATTGACATTGTCTTTTAATTCTTGCCAAAATTTTGTTAACAATTCATCCAATCGTTCATTATTAATACTCTCTAAAACTTTTATTACTAAAAGTTCAAGGACAAAAGTTTTTAAGCCAAAGATACCCCACCGAATTTTCCAATATTTAATAAGTTTTATTACATTATGTAATCCACTATCACTTATATGCGTTATATGCTTCTCAATATTGGTTTTTAAATATTCTTTGTCTCCTATCGATTGGTATAAAAATACATCATAGTTTTTATCATTTACAAATCGCCCAGGTACAACATCAATATGAAAATCTTGCTGAAAATTATCAGTATCTTTTCCTTTAAGACGTAATGCAGATGTCTTTGGCTCAACATAATATTTATCTTCTAATGCTTGTTTCATATTAGCGTATATTTCCTTTAAAGTATCACCTGCATTTTTATCATCATGTTTGAAATAGCAGACGATATCCAGGTCATAGCTCTCTTTTATCATTGTACCTTTTGCTTTGGAACCACCATAACGAATTGTTGGATTAGATTCACTAAATTCTTTTCTTAAAATTTCTTCAACAATTTCTTTCTCCTTCCTTATTGCTTTTATTTCAGGGCTATCATTTGAAAGAGACTGCTGTTTAAGAATTTTTTGAAGATACTCATTTGGTGTCATATCAATTCATTCCTATAGTAAATTTATATTCATCATCAATTCTATCGTAAATTAATAAGGATGGACTAACTTCTTTCAATAATTCTCTTCCGCATACGATTGCCACGGGTGCGGGTATTGCGGGGAAAATATGTATATTTTTTACCTTTTTATAATCTTTCTCTATTTGACGTAGAAGCCCTTCGTATACGTCCCGAAAGGACTGAAGTGTGCATTTATTTTTTAAAAGATTCCTATTGGGTGGAGCGTTTTCAGGGCTTATCTCGGCAATAGTAAAAGCACATGTTATCTCTGATGGTAACTGATCTATAGATATCTTTCCGCTTACAGAAAGAATTATTGCAATTTTTAAATTGTCTGAACCTTGTTGAATAGTTGACGATTTAAATGTAACTGTTTGGCTATCATCTCTCCATGCCCAACCTTCATCGCCATCACGGTGTTTTTGATAATTATCAATCGGTACTTTATCTCCGATTTTGTAACCAAGATAAATAAGTAAAGGAATACGTGAAATTGCAAATACAGAAAGATGCTTAATTTCTTTCTTATCAATAGCAGGGTTTATTAAACGCCCCACAATCTCATCAATTTTACCTTTTCCTGCATCCCAATAAGTTTTACTTATTTTTTGTGGAAGCCCAGTTAAGTTAATTTCTATATTGTTTTCTCCACCCAAATATCTCGGATAACGTTCAGATCCTTTTAGAACAGCAATTCTTATTTCCTCGTTCGAAATCGTTACCGAATCGCCTCTAATATTATTAAACATTCTGATGATTACTGTTTCAGAATCAGAATCTAATCCAGTGATGTATCTTATACGATTTTCGTGTTCCTTTTTATATTTCAATAAAATCTCTTTAGAATATATATCTTGAAATTCTTTTTTATCAATAAGCGTATGACATTTTGTGCATAGCAAAATAAGGTTGTCAATTTCATTACGTTTTTCAATTGGTAGTGGATCTTTTCCACGAGGTCCATTTATCCTTCGTGCTACAATGTGAGCAATGTTAGCTAATTTTGCTTTATTTGTTGTAAGTTCATCTTGCAAAAGATATCTATTACAACCATGAAATGCGCATCTTCCGCCACTTTTAACCCAAAGTTCTAAAACAACAGGATCAGTACTTTTAAGTTTCGGAGCCTCTTCTATATGCCCTGACTTATTTTTTGTTGGTTTTCTCATATAACTTTCATGGTTAATCTAACTTATCAAATCAAACACTCAACTTCGTTTTAACTATAAAGTTATAAATATAGTTCCAATTTAATTCTATATTATTTTTATATTTATAAATATTCGGTATAATTCTCAATTGATTTCGCTCCAAACCTTCTCATATTTTACCCGTCGAAAAATCACCTCATCCGACACATCAAATGTATCGCAAATGATCCGTGAAACTGCCCGAATTAAAAGCTCTTCATCTTCGGTATCAGTTAACGCTCGATATTGATCAATTTTACTACTCTGAATTGTCAGTTCCTCAATCAAACGCTTTTTAGGCACTAATAACCGACCGGCAAATTCATAAGCCTGTTGCTCGAACCAGAACAAAGCATCTTCAGAAAAATCTTTTCGAAATTTCTTCCATTCGCTTGAAGTACGGAATTTGCAGCTTTTTATTTCTCCGGGGTGTAAAATCAGGTGCCCAATTTCATGAGCATAGGTAAATCGGAGCCTTCTGTAATACCTCGAATCCATGTAGATTCTTTCGTCGACGAAAATTGTTTGTAGATCCCGCGAAAGAAATCCATCAATATCGATTGTTTGTAACAAACCTTTAATAGGCCAGATTTCCAATTGTAGATCGAATTCAATAATATCTTCTATAGGAACCGGTACAAGTTCAATAGGCTTAACATGTTTTCTTCTAAATTCTTCCGCCTTTTCCCGGATTTCCTCCCATCGCATTCTCCGCGGTTTGATATTATCCAATTTAACTCTCCTTAATAAGCTTAATAAGATTTTCAAGCTCCTCTTCCGTCGGCTTCTGACCTCTCAAAGTGCGAAAGAAAACAGGCAGCTTTTCAACAATCGAATCATCATTTAAAAGCTCTTTCGGTATATGTGTTATAGCAGCCAAATCCATCAACGTGTACCAATCTTCACTTTCCTTTTTTATTTTCAGGATTCCGGCAATTGCTTCGAGTACCGTTTTGCTTTTCGGAGGCGGCAGTATTCCCCGTTCAATTTTGCTCCAATTGCTGGGATCGATCCCGGAAAGTCTGCAAAATTCTCTTAAAGTAATTCTGTTATGCAGCCGTTTTTGTTTTACGAATTCTCCAAATGCTATCATGTGTATGTCTCCTTTCAGGTAAGTGGTTTATGGTATATAAATACCACGTGGTAAATATAAACTACAAAAAATAAAAAATCAAGCTTTTTTTTAATATTTAATATAAACGATAGAATATGAAAAATTGAATAGAAGAATGAGAAGATCTTCCGGGATCAAAACCTCTCGAAAAACAGGCTAAACATCAGCATTTCAAAAACAATTGAGGTGATGAGGATATAGAAGACTTGAAATCGGCAATGGCTCAGGCAGGGGTAAATGGGCAACCGGAAATCTGGTTTGCTGAGGATGTTGAACGTACCCCGTACTGATGATAGCATTTAGTATCATATAGCACGAAAAAAAGCCATAAATCCCGCAAGAGGTGATTTACGGCTTCAATAGTTGTCTGAAAACTCAAAAATCAAGAATACGTCTCTTCTAAATTTCGTGGTATAAACGTTACCTGATAGCCGGGCTCACTATGGCAACCACCGCTCTCCATTCACCGGCGCCTCAACCCATTTTCCATTCTGCCATACAGGGTGACCTTTTACGAAAACGGCTTGTATTTCCAGGGCTGAATCAGATTTAACCGAAAATAAAATGAAATCAGCAATTTGCTCCCGTCGAATCACACCACGC
>WJKD01000190.1 GCA_014729315.1 Promethearchaeota archaeon
AAAAAATTAAAACTTATTGTATCGCAATTCTTTTATATCCTAAGAGATTGTTGAAACCACTTGTTTTATTTCGTTACTATTAATGAATTCTTCTAATTCTCTGAGACTATTTGGCAATCCTTCTCTTACGCCGATTTCTTTACATTCCAAATAAGACATTGCTGTTGCGATTTTTGACATCTTTTCCATAGAAAATCCATTTAAAGTCGATATTAATAGCCCGCTTAAGAAGGCGTCGCCCGCTCCCGTCGTATCTTCTACTGGTCCGGAGTATACATTGCTATTTACGATTTTTTTACCATCAGAGATAATTGATCCTTTTGGTCCATCAGTAATAGAAATCAGTTTAACTCCAACATCAATAAATTTTTGAATCATGTGGATTGAATCGTGTTCACCAGTAAATTCACGAGCTTCGTCTTTGTTTAAAGACACTACATCTGAATTCGAAATTAAAATTTTCGCCCACTTTTGATTATTTTTGAGGATAGACATACTAGGAGCGGCAAAGATAGTTCCTCCTCTGTCTTTGGTTAAACTAAGAGCTTTTTCGATAGCTTGACATCCATTTTCTGTCGTTAAGGAAGTCCAAGCAAATGCCTTTATATTTTCAAAATATTTTTCCTTGACATTCTCAGGTTTGAGTAAATCATTTGCTCCCTTATAGGCGAGAATGCTTCGATCTTTACCCCAATCCGTTCGCAATATCACGGAAAAAGCTGTTTTGTCTTCTTTAATTTGTGTAATATTGGATAAATCGACTCCGCGTTTTTCTAAATCTTCCAAACAGATCTTAGCCGAAAAATCGTCTCCAAGAATTCCTACATAACTGCTGTTTAATCCTAACATCGAACAATTCGCAGCTATATTAGCGGCAGAACCTCCAGGTACGAAACGCACATTTTCGATGTTTAATTTTCTACTATACTCAATAGCAGTGTACTTTTTAACAATATCTTTATCTAGCAGCTCAAACCGTAAAATGTCTTTAATTTGAATTATGCAATCAAGAGTGCAGCTTCCTATGGTAATTAGATCTGGATTCAATAATTTCACTTCTTTTATAAGATTAATAAATAATTTAAAAATAGTCCTTAGTCTTATAAGTTTTTCTAAGACTTTTTAGAAGCTCGAAGGATTGAACTTTGAAAAGCAGTAAAGAAATCGATAATAAGGATTTTTTGAATTACTCGTTAGATTTTAAACGATTTAGTTCTTCCTCTAATTCACGAATCTTTTGATCTCCTCCAGCGGCGCTAGGTAGTGATACTCCAGTTTCTATACCTATTTCAGCGTCAATCTCGTTGAGAAACTCGTCAACTTGTTGGTCACCCACAGCGGTATCAAGATTCATATCGGTCATACTATCTGTGGTAATGTCTTGAGTTACTTCGAAGTCTGCCATGTCCATTTCGATGTCTTTCATTAATTCAGTAATCTGTGGAATTGATAAATTTCTTTTTAATCCGGAAACAGATTGGGCAATTCCCTTGAATATTTCAGATACGTCTTTAATCGCACTTGCATTATCTAGCTTGAATTGCAAACTTTCTAAATTCGTCCTGAAGGCGTCTACAGCCCGAGCTTGATTCTTTACTTGTAAATAATTTCTTGCGTGAAATTTTGATCCTTGTAAATCTCCTTCTTTTCGGAGCCTAATTGCCTTTTCTCTAGCTAATTTGGCGCTCGTCTCCAATCTTTTAGATTGTCTCGCTAATCTTTTGTTGAATACTTTTAATTTAATACTCGCCGAGCGTACATTATCTTTATTTCTTCTACCTCCTGAAAGCCAGCTAGACAAGTCTTTTAGAAATCCCATTGTTTTTTCACTATTTCTTGATTGTATTGATTTATAATATTATAGTATAATTTCAGTATTAAAAAATTATAGTTTAAATTAAGTATTAAAAAAATAGGAGTCCAATATCTAATTCACAAAAAGAGTTAATTTTTTTATGATTATTTTTATTATAGTACAAAAATTAAACCCCATTTATTTTAAATAATATTAAATTCGTAGAAATAGTATGAGCACATCTGATTCTAAGCTATTAACATTTGCAAAACAAGAAGCAAGCGACGCAGTAGCCTTAGACCGAGCGGGAAAGTACCATCAGGCGATAAATAAGTATCAGCGAGCTGCAGAAATCTTGCTTCAATTTATAAAGTATAACAAAAATCCCAATTTACAAAAGATTTGCAAAAAAAGTATCGAAGAATATATTAATCGAGCAAAAATTTTAAAAGCCAAAACTACTGGTTCGCGAGGAAGGGTAAGAAGATCCGACGATGGTAAAGGAAAACTGAAGGACGATAAACTGAAATCGGACGGGGAGGATGTTAGCGAGGAAGAACAACAATTACTGGACATCATCTCCGGAACAATCATAACAGAATCTCCGGATGTAAGATGGATCGATATCGCCGGATTAGAAAACTGCAAGCAATCGCTAAGAGAAGCTATTGTTCTTCCTATTTTGAAACCAGAACTTTTTACTGGAGCAAGAAAACCATGGTCTGGGATTCTTTTATTTGGCCCTCCAGGATGTGGAAAAACTCTCCTAGCAAAGGCTGCAGCAACCGAATGTCAAGCAACTTTTTTTAGCGTGTCTTCCGCCGATTTATTAAGCAAATGGCTAGGCGAAAGCGAGAAATTAATTGGGTCGTTGTTTAAAATTGCGAGATTGAAAGCACCGAGTCTTATTTTTATGGACGAAATTGATTCAATTGCAACGAAAAGAGGTGAGGGTACAGAAAGCGGAGGCGAACGTAGAGTTAAAACTCAATTATTGAGCGAAATTCAAGGCATTAAAACGAAACACGATAAGCCCTTGTTAGTT
>WJKD01000191.1 GCA_014729315.1 Promethearchaeota archaeon
AATTACATACTTTCTTAGTTTATTATCAAACCACCATAACGATAATATCATTGGCACTGTAGTGGCTGCAAATGTTCCTGCTAGAATGGGGTGCCTAAAAGAGCCTTGGCATCTTATTTCGCCATCTCTAACGATTGCATATTCAGGTACACCACCTAAAAAATGAAAAAAATTTCTGCCAGTCCTATTTTCAATTATCATTGCAATTGCAAGCGGAATCAAAATTATTATTATAGCTTTAATTATTCTTCTAAAATCATTAATATCATGTATAAGGCATCTCCCAATTATATAAGCACCTAAAGAATCATACAAAATGCCAGCTTTGTAAATGAATCTACTAAATGAAGCCCAGAGTATTGTATATGTAACTAGGCTGGAAATTGCCCAGGCAAACATGAAAAAATCTATTTTTGAGAATGGAAATGATAAGTTTTGTCTATCAAACAGAATTAGCCTAAAAAAGTAGACAATTATTAATACCCGCAAAAGAGTAAAATCAATAGATGCAATTATAATTTTTTGGCCCATTGTTATATAAACAGCCGTAATAACCATTGGAATAAATGAAAATTCCCTCTTTAATTTAATTGCAAGAATGCACATTACAAAGACAATTATTAATGCGAGCGGATTTAATGAGGTCATTTAAATTGAATTTATTGCGTGTATTAAAATAAGCAGCTGTAAATAAGTCAGATCCAAATAGTTTTTCTTCGCAATAACAAATTTATCTGTTGCTGGCGTAAAAATTTAATCAATTTTTTGTCGTTTATTCTCTCTGTTTTTTTTAAATAGCTCCAAATATACCCATAAAATAAGCCTATTGAGCCAATCAAAAAAGGTTTTGTTGAAATCCTATTGATACATTTTGCTATCATGAAAAAAGGATGATAGCCGGAAATATAATTTGCTCTTCCATTTTTAACGCTATTTTTCCAGCTCCCATCTGCTGCCCCAGTGTATCTGTGGTGGGTCAATTTCAAATGAGAAAAACTTTGTGTTGACCAACCCAGCATATTAGCCTTCACTTCATCAATAGTATCCCATCCGGGAGCTTTGATTAAACCACCTATCGCTTGCCAGCATTCATTCTTGTAAATCTTTGTGGCGCCTCTTACATGGAATTTTGGCTGTTTTTCCAGCAAAAGATTTCCGCCATTTAGTTCGTGATAAATATCTCCACCACCAATTCCTAATTGTGGCATTTTTTCAAATTCATCAAAGCATTTTTCAAAATAGTCGGAATTAAAGGATAAATCGCCATCGAGTTTTACCAGAAAATGCCAATCGTCAGTTTTAATATGCTTATAGCCTTCATAAAAAGATTCAATAACACCTCCACCTGCTTTTCTATATCCTCGATTTTCTCGATTAACAAGAGTAATAAATTCATTTTCATCTGCATATGTTTTTATGATTGGTTCAGTATTATCTGTAGAACCATCATTAACGATAATCCACTGTACCGGCAATAATGATTGTTTGGATACAGATATTAGAGTATTTTCAATATATTTTTCTTCATTTCTAACTGGAGTTATTATTATATATTTTATTGTTTTCATTTACGTACTCCTTTTTTTAATAAATTATTAACAATTGAATTGTATATATTTTTCTTTTTATCCCAGGTATTATCTTTTATAAATTCACGACCCATTTCTGCATATTTGTCCAGTTTCTCAGGATTTTGCCACAAAGAATAAATATTTTGTGATAATTGTTCTATGTTGCCAGGCTCAAAAAAGCTAACGATAGTTTCGTCCAAATAATATCTATGGACTTTTGTTTTTGACACGACAACTGGTACACCGACCATCATAAATTCAAAAATCTTTGTGCTAAAAGCTTCATCTGCGAAACCGTCACTTAATTTAGGTTCAATACCTAAATCTGCTTCGGATATTGCTTTTGCAATATCTTCAAGTGGCAAAAGCCCTTTAATATATACAGTACTTTGCAAATTTAGGTCATTAATAAGGTTTTCAAAGTATTGTTTATCTGTTCCCTTACCAAAGATTCTGAATTCTAAATTTGGGATTTTTTCTTTTAACATATATATCGCTCTTATTGCAGTTTCGATTCCTTGGTGCTTGCTCAGAGTGCCGGGATAGATTGTTATAAACTTTTCATTATTTTTAATTTTCCTTGTATATTGAAAAAGCTTCGGGTCAGGATAGTTCATGATGGCAGTGCATTTGATATCTTCTACAGAGCGATTAGTTATTTCTTTATGCCAGATATGGTTGGCTATTATTATATGATCGCAAAAAGAAGAGGATAATTTTTCAATTATAAGCAGTAGTTTAAATAATAAAGCATTCTTATCACATTTAAACTTGCTTGCAAATAATTCAGGAACTAAATCATGTATATCTAATATTATTTTTGATCCTGTAATTTTTGGCAAAATAGTAGAAAAAACCAGGAAATCGGGTACACTATGTACATGCAATATTCTGTAGCTACTTATTAGATGCTTGAATGAAATGAAAAATGATGATTTAAGAAAAAATGCAACAATTCTGATAAGATAAATATATTTATTCTTTTCATTATAACTTCTTTTTTGTATTCTGTAAATGTTGACACCGTTTAGTTCACCCTTAGTCTTTTGACCGATATTCTTTAATGCAATTGCATCGACTACGAATCCTTGCTCAGCGAGAGTTTCAGCATATCTTCTAACCCTATTGTCAGATTCATAG
>WJKD01000192.1 GCA_014729315.1 Promethearchaeota archaeon
GGCTTTGCTGTTTAACGCCTTCGGCGTTAGCCATTGATATTCGGAATAGTGTCGCCAGGCACAATATGTCTACAGAAAATGCAAAAGTAAAGAAACATGTTTATAATGGAAACTTCTAAATGACATGGGATATTTGGGGTGGCAGGTGGGCAGTAATTGGCTATTCGTTTTTTATAGAATTTCTGATTTGTTCAATATCACCTTCCCAGTGCAACTTACCACGGAGTGATTTTAATTTTGATTGACTTTTAATCCGAATGAGTGTTTTTAAGCCTTCCTCCACAACTTCTCTTTTCGTTTTCAAACCAGTCGTTTTGAGAGCTAATTCCATTAATTTATCATCTATTTCGATGTTGATTTTCATTTTTAATTTTTTTCTTTAAAATATTTCCCTTCACATGGATTCATTTTACTTTCTGGATAAAATTTCTCTTTCCACCTATCTAATTTGTAGCCAGTTTTAACACACCTATAATTCTTATTGTCCAGATAACTACAATTTAAACAATCATCAATTGAATTGTTATCGTAAGCGATGGTTACTTCAAATTTAGATTTCGAATTTTCATTTTTTGGATTTATTTGCTTATTCTCTATCAGTAATTTTTTCAGTAAACTATTCGTCAAATCGAGCCTTGATTTTATGCCAAAAACAGCAAAAGGTAATAGTATCCAGAGAAAGAAAACAAAAATAAAAAGTACAGAAAAAATTAGAATACCAATGATACCAAGTCCGCCTATTAAATCACCCATAATTCACCTTTTAATTTTAATTAATAGATAACATTTTGATTTACAAATTTTTACCAAGGTATAAACTTAAAAATATAATAAATTAAAGTTATTACAATTATAGCGGTTAATATTTTACCGATACTGGACAATATTATTGTGCCCAAAAAGAGAATCGTATTTTTAATGCCAAATATTTCTAGAAATTTTTTGTATTTAATTCTCCCATAAAAATGATAAGAAGCGAAATCAGCTTCCTCTAGAAGATAAATACCTAGAGGAAATATAGGAATGTATAAAATACAGAACCATATCATTCTAAATTCAAGTGGCTTGAATTCATCTATATTAAAAAGACCAAATAATGAAAAACCGATTCCATTATAGGTACTCAATGGTGGAATAAATGATGATGAAATTAGATTATCTTTAATTTTTTCTGTATTCATATTGTTGATCGCTCTTTGTTTTTTAAGCAAAGGGAAACCACGGTTTGGGCAGAATTTAGTAACCATTCCAAAAGCTTAAGCTATTTTTATATAAAGCCTGCTCACTTATTGCCATGATATAGATGCTTTATTTAATCAAAAATTTGAGAACATTGCAAGATGCTCAACCAATTTTTTATTTTTTCCAACTTTTTTTATGCTTTGATAAAGCTTAATATCTTTTGATGTTTTATAAAATTTTTGGGAATTTGCTTTAACAGACTGAAGGAATTTACATTTTGTCCTACCCGGAATTTTCTCTTCAGATATTTCTGTTGATTTAAAAAAATAATATAGCCATAAAGTGTCATACTGAAATTCAGAATTCTTGCTTGCAGTCTTCTTAAAAATACCTTCCAATGATGCAATTAGATTTTCAACTACATCACTTTGAGCATATCGATCTAAAATCATTTCAATAATAGCCAATATTTGAGGAAATGCTTTGGATCTTCGCTCTTTTAGTAAAAACAGTAAACTGAATACCTTTAATATTTCTTTACCATTAAGACGTAATTTCAATTTAAACTTTCTTGAAACTAATTCACTGAGAAATTTATCAACAATTCCTGTGTTGGGGTATTTTTGATCAATATTTAATACTGCTCGTAAAGTCATTTCAAATTGTTTGTAATTTATAGGATAATAATATTTTAAAGAATACTTTTGATATTCGGCTGTCCATTGCCTAAAAAGACCTTCAGGTAATTCATTTACAACTGTTTTACTTTCGCTTAAGCTGAGATTATAGTCCCTTAAATTACCTTGCAAAATTTTAATGATCGTATCAGCATCATTTTTCGATTCACAAAGAAACCGATAGTCATCTTTAAATCTAACAGCAACAAATTGAATCCCCCTTTTCTTAAGTTCCTCTGAACATGATCTATCAATTGATGCCAAAAGGATTTCTGAAATTAAATCTGAAACAGCAGATCCAATTGGAATACCATTAGTGCATCTATCATTTGAATTTTGCAACAATCTATCAATTTTGCTTCCCAGTAATGCATATTTGCCAATATCTTTTCTTGCTGCTCGCTTATCGTGCAAAGCCCAGACTATGCTATGAGTATAAATTGATGGATAAAAATTTTTAATATCAGCGATAAGGATATACTTGAACCTGTGTGCCTCAGCGACAATATCATTTTCTGCCATTTCGATAAATTCATAAATAAGCCTTCCAGCCCGTAATGGTCCAATATTTCCGACATCTTTTTTATTAACTGGGATTGGAAAGCTATATGAATATATCTTGTTTCTTTGATTAAATAAATGCGAAATTACATCTTCCCAATCTTGCATTAAATACCAAACAATATCGTGGTATAGTCTGGGTTCCATTATACCAAATGTTCTTTCTGTCAATTGCGATTTAGGAAAAGAAATAAATATTTGTTCAGATCTCTCGGGATTATATATTATCGAATCATCTTCCTTCGATCGCGTCTTAAAATACGGCTCTGTTTGTAAATCAAATTTGTTAACACAAAAACAGGGAGGCAGTACATACTGTTCAGGATAATACCCCTCTTCTAAGAGCCACCTAGCAATTTTCCTTTTGTCAATTTTTTTAATCAATTCGTATGTTGTTTTAAAGTGTTTTTCCGGAAGTATCATAACATATTAATCTTTCTCGACTTTTAAAACAATAGCTGCGGAGACAGCGAAGTTATTACCGCCCAATATAAAAAGTTTCCGTTAATAAATCAACAATTAATTAATAAATTAACAAAATTTTATATATAAGTAATTAGTTTTATTTACTGTTAAAATTTAGTTAATGATAAATGCTTACGATAAGATTATTTGGAGGTCATTTAATTCTATTACAGAAACCACAAAATCCCGACAGGACAACAGAATCAACAATCCTGATAATCCTGTTGTCCTGTCAAACATAAAATCACTTCACAAACACCAGTTTCCGCACTTGGGAATACTGTCCGTACGCAACAGAGATCATGTAAATGCCGGAGTTAACGAGCTGTCCGGCGTTGTTTTCGCCGTTCCAGTGGACCTGAAAATTGCCGCCGCAGGAGGGCTCGTTTTTCAGGGTGCGCACGGTTTCGCCGAGGATGTTGTAAATATCGATGCGCAGCAGCGCCTGTGGCGTCCCAATGTCCGGCAGGGAGTATTTGATGGTGGTAGAAGTATTGAACGGATTGGTGTAATTCTGGTGCAATGCAAATTCAGTGAGCCGGGTGCGGCGCTCGCCGGTGGTAATGCGGAGAATGTTCGAATACTCGAACGAGCCGTCGAAATCGATTTGCCTGAGGCGGTAGCAGTAAGTGGTGTTGGCAGCGGCTGTCTCGTCGGTGAACGAGTAGAGGTGCATGTTTGCCGAAGTGCCGTGACCTTCGGTAAATCCGATGGTCGCAAGCGTTGCCTCGGTCTGCCCGCGCTGGATCTCGAAGCCGTAATTGTTGGATTCGCTAACGGTAGTCCATTGCAGCAGCAC
>WJKD01000193.1 GCA_014729315.1 Promethearchaeota archaeon
CGACTGGGTGGGCCGAATTTTTCCCAGTATTCCAAAGCACTTTCTTTTGGTTTGATAGTATAAAATTGTAAATTTGGATATATTTGCTTATATTTCTTTTTAGTGTTTTCAACAGCTTCGTATGTAAAAGGAATTTCCATTGTAGTGTCGGTGAAAATTGTAACATATTCATCAGGTGCAAGTACTCTACTAATCAAATCTAAAATCACTTGAGAATCTTTCCCACCACTAAAAGCTACAGAAAAAAGATCAACTTTATTTTTATATCTTTTGTGAGTATCTTGTATAAAATCAATTGCTTCACTTTCGAGTACTTTTAAAGCTTCTATATTTTTTTTAATTAATTTTTCTACATTAATAGGTTCAATTGTTAATTTTTGTTTAATATCAAGGATTGGTTTGTCATAAATATTGCCTCCTTTTACTTCTGCAACAAAAATACCTTTATAGTAATAACGCCGACCAATAGCCCATAGCAAAGGTTCTAAACATTTTGGATAGTTCCAGTGATCACCAAATCCTAATAAATCAAGCTCTTCAAAGAATACAGGTCGTGGCGAAACAATTGATTGATCCTCCGAAATTTTATTTGATAGTAAAACCCCATTATTTTCGTTGTCCCATTTTTGTTTAAACATATTCAAAGCTTCCTATTTATAGAAAAACTATATAGATTAAGCAAGATATTTGTTGTTTAGAAAGAAATTTGAATTTTCTTCTTTTATTAATGGATCATTGAAATTTTCAATAAATTGTTTGTTGATACTGTTTACAAGTTGATTGAAATCATATTGATTAGACCTTGAAAAAACTGTTATTTTCAATTTAGACAGCTGTCCCAGATTTTCTAAAAAATAATTTATTAAATTCAACTGGTTTTCAGTAAATTCTAACTTGTTTAATGCAAGTTCATTTAACTCAAGTTTTTTATTATTTGTTTTCGTTTCCTTTTTAAGTGATAGTTTCTGTATATTGTTTGTAGAGATGTCTTCAGTAAACACCCAGTCTCTGAGTGCATAGAGACCTCTTTTTATATTAATAATATCTTCAGCCGTTGATAGAGCATAAACAAGCGCACCATTTTTTAAGAGTGGATATTTTTCGTAAACAATATCCTTAATTTTATTATACGAACATGGCTCGCCATGCTGTTTTAAAAATTCCGTTATTAATTCTCTACACGCTTCTGCAATATTCGGAATCTCAGGATATGGAGTTATTCTGCGTCTTACTTTTATATATTTTTTTAAAAGACTTATCGCATAGTTTTGATCACTCATATTTAAGCCATAATGTATTATACTTTCTCCTTCGAAGCTGATTAATTCTGGATCAGGATAAAATAAAGATAAGTATATTCTTAAATGATCAGATCTTGATTTTAATTTCAATCTATCTAAGGCTCTATTATGAATCTGTCTTATGCGCTCTCTTGTCAAATTCATTTTTTTGCCAATTTCTTCGTATGTATAAGATTTTTTATCCAATAAGCCATAGTACCACATAATTACTTTCTGATCTGAAATGTCCAATATCTTTAAAACGTCTCTAAGCTCTTGCATAAATGAAAAAAAAGACAGTTTGAACTCAACGGATTTAAATGTGTGCTGAGACAAGCTATCAAGTTCAATATCCAATCGATCACTAATAAAATCTGCATTTGTATCAAAATCATTATACGAAATAAAATTCAATAGCGAATATTTGAAAGTTGTTATATCAGATTTAATCAATTTTTTTGTTATTGGCTGACTATTTATTTTATCATCTTGATTGTTATGAAAAAATCTATTAATTTCATAAATTGCATTGTGTGGATAACGAATAATAGAATAAAAGCCTGGAGCAATATTTTGCAAGTGTCTAAATATATTTCTGTTTAAATGGTTTTTAAAATTTCCTTTTTCAAAGGTGTAATTATTTATAGCTAAAATACAAGCAACATTTGCTTCTTGAATAATATCCAGTAGCTCAATACCTTTGTTAATAAAAGAGAGAGCTATCTTAATTATAATGTATTGATTTTTAATTACCAACTCATGTAAGGCATTGATATCCCCAGATTTATATTTTATAATTAGTTTGCGTTCTTGATAGGCTGTTAATTTCTTTATCGGACCTATGCCTTTTAAATACAGTTGCGTATAATAAATATCATAACTTTTCGAATTTGAATACATAAGCTCTAAGCTAATTGACGGTTAGAAAGCAATTCTTTTTCATTGAATTATAAAAGATATGAATTAGTTAATAATACTAAATTGAATTAAATTTTTCTATGATAATGAGTAAGAAAAATCGTTTCGGACTCATTAACTCTAATCTTTAGTACTCGATAAAGAAAATTACCATTATTGTTTTTTTTGGATAAAATTATATAGTTGATAAAACGATGATTGCGACAGAAGCAAGATTTATTATTGAATTTTTTATTGTCAACTTAATAAAATAACTATTTTTAAATTTAATGTCAACAAAAATTTTAAATTATCGTTTAGTAAATAAACCGCTATAAATTGTAAAGTTATTTCGTTTAAATATTATTAGAAAATTATTTTAGTGAACTGAATTGAATGATCTTATAGAAAAACTATGATATAAATATATATTGAAATCAATGTTTAAACATAATATTTCAGAATTATGGGATGCCTTTCTTAATTAAAGTTTCATTGTCTGAATATCATGCAAACGAGAGATCAAGTTGAATCATGAACAAATGTATTCAACGCTGTATTCTCTTAGCGGATGCTTTCCAGTCTAAAAAGCAAAATCAATCTACGCCCAAAATCTCCCCAAAAAATCATTGACAATCTCAATTATTTTAAATATATTAGAAACTTTGAAAACAACCCCGCCCCTGTAGCTCAGAGGATAGAGCAGTGGTTTCCTAAACCATGTGCCGCAGGTTCGATTCCTGCCAGGGGCACGATGAAAA
>WJKD01000194.1 GCA_014729315.1 Promethearchaeota archaeon
AAAAATACAGCCGGCAAAATCTAATTCCGCAAAAAATGCTCACCAGAGAAGCGCTACAGGAATTGCAGAGTTATTCCTGGCCCGGTAACATCCGGGAATTGCGAAATTTAATGGAGCGAATCGCCATCATGTCCACTTCCGAAACCATCGATGTGTGGGAGCTGCATCAATGGTGGAATCACGCAACACCAAAATTAATCCCCTACGAAGACATCTCCTCCGATCTGACACTGGAAGAAGCCCGCCGCCATTTCGAAGCCCATTACATCCGCCACATCCTCAACAAATGTAGCGGCAACATCACCAAATCCGCCCAACGCTTGAACCTCAACCGAAGCTATCTGCACGAAAAAATCCGTGAGCTGGGGATTTAGCCTGCATATTTTTCCCCTTTCAATCTATCTTTTCATATCAGGAATAACCAACAGTGTGTTGGGAATTTCTGACAGATTTTGTCCTCATTTTAAAATTCATCATTCATCATCGTCTATTTTTTTCAAAATTATATAATCTTTGTAACTTTAATAAAAATATAATAGAACATAATGTCCAGTGATGAGTTTTCCGTTTTTTTTCAGAAAATAATAAAAAAAATTTAATTGGTATTTTGTTTGCTTTTAAAAAAATTCAAAATCTTAACATGATGATGAAATATAATAATCTGGGTAAAAATCCTATATCTACTCAATAAAACATAAGCTAATAATAACAAAAGAGGTGAAAAATGTCATCGTTAGTTTTAATGCTTTTCGGTAAGTTAAACATTAAATCTAAATTAACTATTGTCAATTCTTTCCTTATTTTATTAATTCTTTTTTCTTTCTCATGTGATAAAAATCCTGTCGATGCTGATAAGGTTCATTTGGATATAAGCGGTGGCTGGCCTTCTATTAAGATAGATGGTTATCACCGATATCAAGAGCCTGAAGGAGGATATACAACCTATGATTATAAATATGATGCTTGTAGCCGACCCGTTGAATGGAAAGTTGATTATGAGAAAGATGACAAATCTAACATTGTTACTGCTCATTTTCATAGTATTCGGTATAATGCTTCTAATGATATTCAAGGTTATAAAGTTACTGTTTTTGGTAAAACATTTAGTTGGCCATAATATAAATATCTTAAGATAGAAGTGTTAACCAATTGCATAATTTACAGTCTTTTAGAAAAATAAATACATAGCTTATTATAATCTTTAATCCTACTTATAAAAAATAGGAGAATAAAATGAAATCAAAAATTTTATTGTTCTGCCTAGTTATTTCTTTTATCATTGATATTCCAAACGGATATTCTGAACAAACTAATAAGTCTACGAAACAATTTGGAGAATTCAAACTTTTGAATGGACAAAGGATTATTGGTAAATTTTCATCTGAGAATTTGGTCTTAATTCATAAACTAAATGATGGAAAATCAATTTATTTTTTGGTTGATTGTAAAAGTATAAAATTTATTACTCGTATATCAGAAAAATCTTCAAATACATCCACAAAAAATAAATTTGAAATTGAAATCGAGAAAACTAATATTATTACTGCTGAAATTCTGGACAAAGAAATCCAAAATTCCTTGGATAGAAAAATTTTAAATAACAAATTAAACGACTATTACAATGAGTCAATTAATGAACATACGAATCTGATGAATGGAATGATGCCTGCTTCATTAGGAGACTTTTTTGATCCCTATTCTATGCGAGGTTGTATGTTTTTGCCAACTATTAAATTATCCAAAAAAGAAATTGAACCTTCATGTAGCCATTGTTTTAATACTCATTTTAAATCAAAAACTTCATTCTATTTAGAAGACTCAATAAAAATCACAAACGATAACGACAAATCATTAATTTTATTAACAAATAATCTCTTAAGTTATCAGTCTGTAAGTGATGATATTCAAAATATTTCAAATACAATTAATGGAAGAAATATTACTCTTAATACAGATTTTAGTGATGAAATGTTTGTCGTTATTCAAAAAAACGATAAAAATGAAATTGAATCAAGGGGATTTGGAAAAATAAAAATTCAACGTGGTAAGCCTCAATTATGGAATGCAGGACAGTTTATATTTTTTAGATGTGATGCCAGGATAGAAGGACAAATGGGAAAATCTGGTTTGATCTATCAACTTGATGATAATTTATATTTGAAACAAGTTGGTTCATTCGATCTCAATCTCTCAAATGGTGAAATTCAAAAACAATTATTAAATAAAAATTCCTATAAATCTGATGACAAAACTCTAATAGATTTAACCAACCTAAGTACATTTAAATACGGACCTCGTATCAAGAGCGCAAAGCTAAAACGTGCATATCAAATTGGATCCTATTTCGCATATCTCTTTGAAGAAATAGAAAGTACTACTAGCATGAAATATCTTTTTATTATGGCGATAGTCAAATCGGGAGAGAAAGAGCCTTGCTTTTTAATTTCATCCGAAGCAAATGCATTTAAGATTGGCGGTTCGCATTACCTTTGCTATTTTGATGGTGAACGTCACGGAAATCTAGGGGGTTCAGACAATTGGGCTAACATAAATTTATTTACTGAAAAAGCCCTCTCATTTACGATTGAACATTTTAATATTTCAGACAGTCCACAAGGAATTCCATTAACCCATTGATTTAAATGTATAAACATTGCTTTTTAATATTTGATTCTAATATAAGGAGAAAGTCATGAAAAAAGGTATAATAGCAATTCTTTTATGTTTAATGTCTATTTCTATTTTTTCACCAGCACAGTCAAAAAACAACTCGGATATTTTACCTTTTGGAGAATTTAAACTAAAAAATGGAGAAATTATTAAAGGATCAATACTCTCTAAAGCATTTTTTTTAAAAGAGTTTAAAAAAGAGAAAGGTGAATATTTTTATATTATAATCCCTACAAGTAGTGTAACATCAATTCAACGTGTTCAGGACAGTAATGAACAGATGGGTGAGAAATATTATCCCAAATTTAGTTTAAAGCATACGGGATCCAAGTTATTGAATACTGACGTATCAGAAGAATTGTTAACAAATTCAAAAAACAAGAAATGCATTCTTAATGAATTAGAAAAATTGGTTGACGCCGAGTTTCCTGAATCCCCACTACCTATGCTCTTTCCTAAAATACAATTAGATGGTAAAGAAATTAGTCTTACGGTTACCAATACAACTTATGCTTTCTATTTAAGTGAAGAGTCTTCATTTTTATTAGAGAATATTAAAATTCTCAAAGAAAATGATCAAATTGTAGATTTGTCAGCTAATGATTTAATATCATATAAATTTATTAAATCTAATGTAGTAAAAAAAACTATTAAAGAAAGCAAATTAAATATTGACAATCATTCCCCATTAACTAGCAAATTATCAATTGGAAAAATTGCTTACGGCTTAAGAAAAAATCAGGTTAGATTTGCTTTATTGAAGAATATGAGAATTGAGCAAATTCCTTTTAAATCACATGCTTCAAAAGAATTTTTTATATTGGTCTTTCGTGGCATTTCGGATTCTTCAACAGTAGATTTATCGTTAAGTGATTATAGTCTTGTTAATAAAGCTGGTTTTTCTGCAGGATGTAAAGCATACAAAATGGTCTTTGCTTCCTCGGATATTGAAGATACGAAAGGTTTTTTAACTGATAAAAATATTAGCTACCATTATGATCGCACTGGAAGTGAAGAAATTTTTTCATGCTTATTGTTTGTTGTTGATAAAGATGCTAAAAATTTAAAGTTGTTATATAAAAATCAAGTTTCAAATATAATTCCTGAGTATGATGAAAATCGTATTAAAGCAAATAATCTGTTTTATAAAAAAGAAATAGTTGCTGGCGAATCGTTTGCACAGTTACGATCAGAGATGGTGACCCATGATATAAATAGCTTTTCTCTTTATGGTTCATACCAGATTAAAAAAAGACCAATCTCTGTTTCTTTTATTAATTCAAAGGAAATTGAAATTAATGATATTACTCGAACCTCTGAAAATTTAATAATAACTATCACTTTAATGGAAAACAGTTCAGTTTCTAACAGTGACCTTATTTTAGATAGCAGTTTTTTATCGATGGTTAAAACTCATGATAATATTTGGATTAATAGTAGTGGAATACCAATTGAATTCGAAGCAGGTAAATTCGGGCCTGATGAAATGTTGTTGCTTTGTAACTATGTTGAAGATTCTAACAATATCATATTCAGAAATTCAAAAATGATTTTAAATGCTGGAGCCCGACTGAAAGATCCAGAATTTTCTGAAGATGTGAAAAATAATATTAATAAGCTGGATAAAAATAGTTTTAGAACTGTTATTCCATTAGTTTTTGAAATACCATATGAGAAGAAAATTATATCATTTAAATTTTCAGATTTTCCAGAAATAAATCTCATTAACATAAAATAGTATAGGCATGTTCCAGATAAAATTTGATTAATTGAAATATTTTTAAAATCGTTTAACGCTTGATTTGTGGTCAGAGTAAATAGTGTGAATAATGATATTTTATGAGACAATTCTTTAAATTTATATAATACCAGAAACCGATTTTTATAATTCTGCAAGTATTTGGTCGAAACATCATTGAATCGAAACATTCAGGATTTTAATTGTTGGGTCATACTATTGACATGCTGGACATAGAACATCTGATCTTTGACATATTGTCCCTTATTTTTTCATGCTCCAATATTGGAATACGTGTCGCAATTAAAATTCATTAAATTTTGCATTTATATGTCGTAGCAGCAATAGCCGCTACGACCACATGGTGGTAGAATAAATCTTAATTTTTAACCGGAAAAGTTGCTCAGTTTTTAATGGAATTTACAACGACTATCAATTGACGGTTGGTGCACCCTGCATACCAATGGTTATTTTGAATGTCAGATGAGCAACGTGAAACAAATTAATTTATCAATTCGTGAGATCCCCACAAGAGATACCTTTCAGAGGTGTGAGCCGGATGAGATAAAAAGTCTAACGTCCGTTTTTGAGGAGCTAAAAGCTGGCAACAGCCTTAGGCTACCCGATCAATAAAAATTAGGAGGTTACCATGAAGTGTCCTAAGTGTGGTCATTGGAGTCTTTTTGAATTTAGAGTTTGTCGTAAATGCAACTTTGATATACGTCAATCAGATTCAAAACATCAAATTTTTACAGAAAATGATAATTTAGGAACAAGATATGATACCGAAAGTCTTGCTTCAAGTTACTTTATTAGTCGAACTAGCGGGAATATTACAGTATATAAAGATGAATCTTCTGGAGCAGAGAGTGATTCTATTGAGAGCCCTGTCAAAAATGAACCTTATTTACTTTATGAATTTGAATCCGAGAAAAATGCAATCGCAGCATTGTTAGAATTGCCGTGTATTCATTTGGCTAAAGATTCTGATAAATTGATATGTTCAGAAGTTCTTGGATTTGGTTATTATCTATGTAAGGAGACTGGAAAATATGAAACAATTCTTTGTGGAAAGGATATGACTCTTGAATTGTGGAAAAAGGCCGAAGCTAGCTTTTCAAATAGTGGAGGACGAAAAATAAACGGTTTAGAACCAAAGGAAGGTATGATTAAAAAGAAAGTTAAACCTAAACCTGGCAAAGTTGTATTTTTAAGGAAAGATAGTAAAAATGTGATGGGAGTAAATGCCATTTATGAAGTATACAAAGGACCGGATGCCAATTCTGCAAAGGCGTTTCTTGAAAAGAAACCTGTAACTAAACGATTTTACTGTATTGTGGTTGAAACTCCAGATGGTAATTACTGCCGCGATATCCAAGGATTTTACAAAGAGTAGTTAGTTATTATGATGAAGTATTGAAAATCCAATAACGATAAAATAGCCTTGTCATCTGATACTTGATAAAATTCAATAGTCCGTGCATTTAATCTTTTTTAAAACTTGTGGTTGGGCGTCCTATATGTACTGGTTGAGATAACAAAGGTATGATTAAATTATGATATTTATTTTATTTGCTGCAAGATCATCCGTTGGTCATAAGTCCAATTGTTTTGTATGGAACGGATAATTCAGGAAACCGCGTTCCATGCGGTGTTTATTTCTA
>WJKD01000195.1 GCA_014729315.1 Promethearchaeota archaeon
AGATTAGCCCTTATAGTAGTCGCCGTCCTTTCGTTTATCTCTTACTACATTGGTTATTTAATTTCACTTATTATTAGTAGAATAAGAGAGTACTATGCTGACGAGCACGCCGCTGAACTTACCGAAAATCCAAACGCGTTGTCAACAGGCTTAGTAAAAATTGCATACGGACTGCTAGTAGATGCACAAGCTGAAGATAGAAAAAAATCAAAAGTAAGAGCAGTGAAAGGATTAGGTATTTTTGACCCTGGAGTAGCAAAAGCTTTTGCAGTTTCGAGCGTTGGAAAAAGCGGGACTTTTACAAGAACCGCTATTCAAAAAGCCGCAGCTTGGGATTTGTTTAATCCGTGGGCGAAATATTATCAAATCTTTAGCACGCACCCATTACCGGCGAAAAGAATTATAAGATTGAACGATCAATGCTCTTTCTACAATGTCCAACCGGAGATTGACTTCAGCTACGCAAGAAAACTCAAAGAGGAACAAGCAGGAAAGACTATGATGGATGAATTTCTCGTCGATGTGTTGATTAAGTTCTTACCGATCGTAATTTTTGTTGGTTTAGTTGCCGCCACGATTCTTTGGATTTTCACGGCAGCGGGTTTATACGATTTAGGACCTATTTTCGGAATGGAGAATCTATTTTCGAACTTAATGTTGTTCTGGGCTTTTGGTTTCTACCTAATTGGATTTGGAGTCATCGTCAAAATTAAGTTCAAATACAAGAGTGGGTTTGAACCAAAACAGATCGTAGACTTGGTCACAAACATAAAGGTCTCTCCTATTCGTACCGTTCCCGCAGTTCTCGAAGGCACGATAATTGGCAGAGGAATTCCAGGATATTATTTCAGCGACGACTTATTTTTCCAAGACGACACGGGACTTATGTACATCGATTATCGATTCGGCTTATCTATCGTTGATTTCTTCTGGGCAATTTTAAGAGTTAAAAAATTGATCGGGCAAAGAGCAAAAATTAAAGGCTGGTATCGTCGAGGTCCAAGTCCGTACCTTCAAGTTGACACCATTGAAGTGGCCGGCAAAAGATACAGGAATTACTCTAAGCACTTGACGTATTTCTGGGTAGTTCTTGCGTTTATTATCGGCATGGTGCTCCTTTTCATTTGGTACGCGGCATCCCCTACGGGATTCTTTGGACTATTTTAAAATTGTTTTTTTTTGATTGTTTTTATTTTTTATTTTAATTTATTAGGAATATGATTAAAGCTAGAATTCATTAAGTATCCCCAGAAAAAAGAGAAATCGAGGAAATCAAATTGAGTACTAAAAAGGTCGAACTAATGGCACCGATGAAGAATCTTCAATCACTCCACGCCGTATTGAAATACGCTGACGCTGTGTACTTTGGGGTTGAATCTCTAAACATGAGGATGTTTAGTGATAATTTTAAGCTTGAGGATTTGCCCGAAATAGTAAAATTATGTCACGAGAATAATGTCAAAGCGTATTTGACCACTAATGTCGTCATCTACGAAAACGAATTCGAATTATTAGCAAAAGCTTTGAATCGAGCAAAGGAAAGCAACATAGACGCTGTGATCGTTCATGATATTGGTGCAATTTCTCTTGCCAAAGAGAAAGGATTAGCCTTTCACATATCCACTCAAGCAAACATCTCAAATTCTCGGAGCGCTCGTTTTTACGAGGACCTTGGTGCTGAAAGAGTTATCCTCGCCAGAGAACTTTCGCTTGAGCAAATAAAAAAGATAAAATCGAAACTAACTAAAGCGAAGGTAGAAACATTCGTCCACGGTGCTCAATGTACATCGATTTCAGGAAGATGTTACTTCTCTGCTGAGTTATGTGGATCCCAAGAATATTCCGCAAATCGAGGCCGATGCGTCCAGCCGTGTCGGAGGAGATGGCGCGTCTTCGATGACCAAAATAACGAGCTCTTATACGACGGAGTGTTTTTTATTAATACTAAAGATCTATGCATGATAGAACACGTCCCCCAACTGATCGAAGCACACATCGACGCTTTCAAAATTGAAGGGCGTATGCGAGACCCGATCTACATTGAAGAGACCGCAGCTTGTTATCGAGAAGCAATTGACGCTTATTACGATAACTCTTTCACGCCCGAGAAAGCACAAGTTTGGTTGAACCGATTGAAAAAAGTCTATAATCGGGGATTTTCCACTGGTTTTTATTTTGGAATGCCCACTGGACGCGAAATCGAACGGTTCAAGGACGGAAATATTTCGGAATATCGAAAAAAAGAGATCGGTAAAGTTTTATCTTATTTTCCTAAACGAAAAGCTGCAAAAATACTTCTCACTAAAGGAAAGCTCAAGCTCAACGATGAGATAATTTTCATTGGAGCACACACCTCAACTTATTTGCGGCAGAACATTACCTCTATTCAGATTAAAAGGAAGAAAAACCTAAGCGAAACTCCAACAGTGTCTCAAGGAAATCCAATTGCAGTTGGTATTCTCGTGGATAGACCGGTGAAAAAAAACGATCGAGTATTCAGGTTAATCAAAAAAAAGTGATTAAAACGATTTAGAGCCAGAAACTCTACCTAAGCAACCATTTCCAAATGGGGAGACATTCTAATATCTCCCTTAGAAATAAAATTTTATTCTCAAAATAATCTCATTACAAGTATTGAATTTCTAAAATCTTCGATTCCCTATATTTATAGTATGATCAAAACAAGTTTTTATTTCTCCGCTCTATAACGTGAACTTATGAAAATGAAAAAAGTCAATTTTTTTTCAAAACAAACTTTAAAAGTTCGTGTTTCAGCTTAAGATTATTTATTAACTATCTTTACCTTTATCTAAATACCCATTATGAACCCTCTTCAGAAAAAGCTCTTACAATTTTTCAAGGAAAAGGACTACGCAATAAATCCGCTCTTGGTCTGCGAACCTCTTGGGCAAGACCCGTTCATTGTCCGCCGAAATGTAATGTCGTTAGTTCAGCAAGGCTTCTTAGAGCATAAAGGATATCTCACTCGCGTTAATAGGCTATTACCTTTATATCAAATTACTGATCATGGTAAAAAGCGTTTGGGTAGTAAATCCATTTGACTCGTGAAAGTTCTTTACTTCCCCGCTTCTCAATCTTAATTCCGCAAAAAACGATCGTGTTGAATTTCTTCCTATAAACATACCTTCTTAGCTATGTCACACTCATTGACAAATCTATCCATAATTTTTAACGCTCCTCTCCTTTATTAACTATGAAAATAAAGAATTATCGTTTAATTCTCCTAAGTCTACCGATTTTGGTAAATTTCTTAACAATTCTCCTTAATATTTAAAGAATTCTTCGGGTCTAATACCTTCCACGGCGAGATCCATGTCGCTATAATCGTTTCGGTCTAATGCTGAACCAAAAAGATACACTTCACTTACCTCGTATTTTTTTGCAAATCGGACGATGATTTCTTTCTCTCATTCGCTTATCATATTATCACCTAATATGCCCTACTTCTTCTTAAATCAATACTCTCTAAAATTATAATCATATTTTACTTATTATAGGTTTCTTCTTGTATTTAAAGACAAATCACTTATAGTCTAATAGAAAACGGAATTAGTATCACATTATTAACTATACTACTCATTTTAAATAAAAAATATTGTTTTTCCAAATATTGTCGGGAATTTCGCCATCTGTGATACTTCTTCGAAGTGAAAAAAATTTACCTCCGTTAAATCGCACGTAGAGCACTCAAAAGCCTACATTCTCTTCGGAAATTTTAGATTTCACATCACTGTCCACATTTTCTCGGGTCGATCTTAAAAATTTTGAAAAAGGGTCGGTTTTTGAGAATGTTTATAAGAATAACATCAAAAATATTTATATTTTGATAAATTCCTAAAAAAGGTGTAAATATAAAAATGAACCTTAAATCACTCAAAGAAATATAGCTAATCTGAATTCGCTTAAAACATTATGTTTAAAACATAATTTTTTGAGAAGTATTCCAGGCAATATATGCAAATTAAACACACTGTCAAAACTTTGACCTAATTCATAATATATTTACTATAAGTTATAATTGGTTTTCTGCGAAAAAGTTAGTTATTTAAATATAAAGAAATCTACATATTTTATAGAATCAGTAGGAATCGCATAACGGTTTTAAAAAACCACATTAAAAGGATAAAAATTCAAATAGAAAATTTTTAGAAATGAAATGAGTCAATATACCATCAATGAATATCTTTCCCTGAAGTTGGAAGGAGAAGATTCTGTAATATATGTGAAAGGTGAGAAATTCATAATATGTAAATATTTACTAATCAATATACCCATCAACAAGATAAGTGAATTCGACGAGATCCAATCTATCGACGAGGCAGCTGACAATTTAGACACGACTTTAGATCCTATTATTGACGAATTTGGTGAAATTCACCGTAAAAATAAAATACCCCCAGAAGTAGAATTTTGGGGGCATTGCTCCAATATTCAAGTATGGGTTGAAAATGATTACAACACTCGACTGCTCGCAAGTAACATCGCCTTTCCATTACTCAAAAAATTAGCAGACGCGGGCGATTCTAAAGCCCAACTTATTCTCAAGGAAGAAATTGTCAAACGGCTCGATACGGGATATTTACCCGTAGTACTTTACCTAATGAATAGTGGATACCTTAAGTACTTAGATAAGGAAGAACTTCTTTCTTCAAAATTCTTTCGAAAAATAAGTGATATCAGAAAATTTCGAAAATATGTTTTTGATTTGGAGCCTAAAACAGTGAAAGAATGGATCTCCAAAGCTATATTACTGAGTAAATTTAACCTGGAAGAATGGAGTGACCTATGTTTTGAAGTGGCGATAAAAAAATTTCCTGAAAATGAAGAACTTAGAATTCAATACGCTTTAGAGTTAGAAGAAAGAGGAGAGAATCAAAAGGCATTAGGCACGCTTTTAGATTTAACAAAAATTGCACCTTATAATCCAATTCATTGGATTAGGATAGGTTCTTTCATGTTGGATCGTAAAAAATTTGAAAATGCGGTAAAATATTTAAAAAAAGCGTTAGAGATTAACCCCCAATTGTTTTCAGCGAAATTAAAATTAGCTAGGGCATGGCATAATTTAAATAAACATCCAAAACGAGACGAAATCCTCTCCGAATTAATTAGCTTAGGAAATCTCTCTCACCATGAATTGAGGGCTCTAGTTTTTTTTTGCAGCGAAATTTTAATGCTTAAGGAATCTGTATCGCTCTTTAAAAAGCTCCTTCTAAAGGTTCCAGACGACCCAAGAGATTGGTATGGACTAGCAATTACATATAGAGAGATGGGGAAATTATACCATCAACGACGTTGTCTTAAGAAATCTATAAGATTTAGCTCAGATCCCAACTTAATCTCTAAAGCCTTGAATTTTTTAGGTCAAAGCTATGTAGAAAACGGAAACTTGATTCGCGGGATCGATCTTTTATACGAAGCGGTAAAATCAGACCCTTATAACGCTGCAGCGTGGTTTAATCAGACTCGTGTCCAAGTAGTTTTATTAGACCTCGAGCGAGGAGAACTTTCGGTGAAGATCCAGAAAAAAATAGAAGAACTTAACCAAGCTACCGAACTGGGCGAAAATTTTCGAGTCTCGACAAT
>WJKD01000196.1 GCA_014729315.1 Promethearchaeota archaeon
CATTATAAACATGTTTCTTTACTTTTGCATTTTCTGTAGACATATTGTGCCTGGCGACACTATTCCGAATATCAATGGCTAACGCCGAAGGCGTTAAACAGCAAAGCCGGGGGTTGTGCTTTTCAACCCTCGGTATCGAAATATGAAAAACGGTGAACCCTGAAAGGGTTCTATAAAGAAATGTGGAATCCCGTTGGGATTCTCTAATTTGGTGATTTGGTTACCCAAGGAGCCAAAAAAACGGCACCCCGGGCTTTGATGCGTTACGCCTTGGCGTATTAAAAATTGCTGAATGCATCGCACGTGCGATGCATCTTTGAGGTGCGCCGCACGTTTGCTCCTTTAAACATGCCGTCCCTAACAGGACTCCGTCTCTTTATTGTTGCGGATTTCTATAGACATATCGTGCCTAACGGCACTATTTCAATTATCAACAGCTTACGCCGAAGGCGTTAAACAGCAGAGCCGGGGGTTGTGCTTTTCAACCCCCGGTATCGAAAAATGAAAAACGGTGAACCCTGAAAGGGTTCTATAAAAATTGCGGAATCCCGTTGGGATTCCTTCAGCACATAAATAAAAAACAAATGCCCCCAATCCTTCATCGGCAGAACATGAGGCATCCGAACAATTTTATTGAGTAGTCACGAAAACCGGCTGAACCCAGGCGCGCTGCCCGTTCGAACTGCGGATATTGGCGCGGACGTAGCTTTGTCTGCTTGTCAGTTCAAACCTAGCCGGATTTTTATATGTACTTTTGAGAATCTCTCCGCCATCTCCGATGAAGTCTGTGCGATAGATGCTCTGGCTATATGGCTTAATCTTAATTTCGATGGAGGTGGGTTTCACAATGATGTCGTCGAGTTCCACTCCTGACGAAGCGTAGAAATGTCCCTGCTCCAGATTTTTCGTAATTTCATCCGCATTCAGCATATTTGCCCGGACAACAACCCAGCCTCGTCCGGGATTCGAGTTGAACCAGGTAAAATCTAAAAAATTATGCGCATCGTCCGTCGCTAGTCCGTAAATGCGTTTACCCGCGGTGAGCATATTGTCCCACATTTGCTCCGTGCTTTCCAGCGAATCACTACCGTAATTATTGACCCGGGGATGCATATTGTATATTTCGAACAGCGAAATGTTTTTAAGCTGCATCATTTCCTTTGAACCATACGACCATCGGTGATTGGGGTGATTTAGATGCACACCGCCGCCGGCAGCCCGAATGGCATTAATATTTTCCTGCAGTGTGAGCTCGATTGTGGTATCATAAACCGTCTGAATCGGGCTGGAGAAATTAAGTGCATTCATGTGTACAGTCTTTTTATGGGATTCGTTTGGTACCTTTTTATTCGAGGAGCTCACTTCATTTCCCTTTATCAGCAGAAATCCGGAATCCTGAATCCCTTTCATAAGGTCGGGATCTGTCAGCATATTGTGGTCGGTGATCGCCAGAAAATCGTAGTCGTGATCCTTGTACCATTTTGCCACCAGATACGGCTCCTGATCGCCGTCTGAATTAATGGTGTGAGTGTGTGTATTCCCCTTGTACCAATTCGTGCCGACTGTTTCGGGAACTTTAAATACATAGGTTTCACCACAGCTAAAAATCAGGACGAGAGAACTGATTAACAGAATTGCCAACAATTTTTTCATTTTGATGTCCTTCAGGTTAATTGAATTAGTGCGAGAACGGAAACCTGAACCAAGTCACTCCTGAAAAATGTGTGTCAGGATTTTTTTCATAATTCAATTAGATCAGATTTCCGAAGTTTTAAAAACTTCGGAAATCTCAACTTTGGTTTTCGGTAAGGCTCTCGGAGTTTAACGAATTATTTAGAAAAATATAATAACTCTTATCGGGAATGACAAGCTTTTTCTGATGCGAGAAAAATAATTAACACACCATTTCTGTTGAATTATTCGCTTTCCCGCCATTCCAGAATATCCCCGGGCTGGCAATCGAGGGCTTTACAGATCGCATCAAGCGTGGATAGTTTGATCGCTTTTGCTTTACCCTGTTTTAAGATCGATAGATTGGAAATCGTGATTCCCACATGTTCGGACAGCTCGTTGAGCTTCATTTTGCGC
>WJKD01000197.1 GCA_014729315.1 Promethearchaeota archaeon
GAAACTGAAAATCGATGATTCGATTTCATCTTCCAAAAGCTGACTCCGCACATTTACCGCGGTTTCTAACATTCCTCCGGTGGACAGAATCGCCAGCGTACTATCGCCGTTCGTAACCAGCGGCAGCACCTTGCCGATCTTTAAGCTTTGTATTGATTCGTCGGAATGCAGCGTCGCTTCTCCGGCTCTGCCAAGCCTCAAATAAGCCGGTCCTAAATCATCTTGTATTATTCGTTTTGTGATTTCAAACGCTTCCACTGTATCGCCGGGTGCGAGAACAGTCATGCCGGGCAGCGCTCGCATGATCGCCAGGTCTTCTGTGGCATGATGGGAAAAACCGAGCGACCCGTATGCCAATCCGCCGCCAACAGAGACCATCGTCACATTCAGGTCATGGTAGGCAATATCATTGCGTATTTGTTCCAGCGGACGCAAAATAGTGAAATTGGCAATGGAATAGGTAAATACCTTTTTGCCACCCAGCGCAAGACCCGCGGCAAGCCCGGTCATGTTTTGTTCCGCCACACCGGCATTTATATATTGATTTGGATATTTCTTTTTAAAATTTTCGACAACGCCAAAGCCAAGATCTCCTACAATCAAAATCGTATTTGGCTGGCTGTATTCTTCAAGTGCATGTATAAATGAATTACGCATGTTCCTCCAATTCTTTCATTGCTCGTTCATATTCTTCGCCTTGCGGAGTCCGGTAATGCCAAAGCACGGTATTTTCCATAAATGAAACCCCTTTGCCTTTTGTCGTATTTGCAATAATGCAATTCGGCTTGTTTTCGGATAACGGCAAATTGTTCAAAACAGACTTTATCTCACCATGATCATGCCCATCGATGCTCGACACTGACCAGCCGAATGATTCCCATTTATCGACAAAAGGCTCCAGGTCTAAAGTATCTTTTACAAAATCGAGGCTTTGAATTTTATTGTAGTCGATGATCGCCACCAGATTCTCCAACTTGTGATGACCGGCAAACAGGATCGCCTCCCAGGTGGAGCCCTCGTCGCATTCGCCGTCGCTTAATAGCGTAAAAACTCTGTAACTCTTTTTATCCAGTTTTGCACCCAGTGCGATGCCCGTAGCCACTGATAATCCGTGCCCCAGCGATCCCGTGGAAAACTCAACCCCGGGAATTCCTTTATGCGAAACATGACCGGAAAGCAGAGAGCCGTTCTGATAATGCGTCTTCAGCACTTCGGTTTTCAGGAAACCTCTTTCTGCCAGCGCCGCATAAATCCCTGCGCCGGCGTGTCCCTTACTGAGCAGAAAACGATCCCTCTCTTCCCATGTGGGATCATCGATGCGTATATTTAAAATATCATTATATAAAACCGCTAACAAATCGGCGATGGAAAGCACAGCCCCGACGTGCGAACTTTTGCCGAGATGCGTCATTTCGATTGCGTGTTTGCGGATTTTTAGTGCATATTCTTTCGAATTCATATCACCCCATATCTAATTTCTGACAACAACTTTAATTGTATTAAAGAGGATTTTCGCATCCAAAACGAGTGATCGGTTTAAAACATATTCCCGCTGCAATGCCAGTTTTTTCGGCTGGATGAGGCTGCGATAGGCGAGATGGGCGTCTGCAATTCCTGAATTGGCGATAATTTCACCTTCATTTCTGAATTGAATCGAAGACAGATCGGTAATTCCCGGCTTCACATCGAAAATGACATTCCATTCCGGATCGTAAAGTTCCACCTCCGATACAATTTCCGGACGTGGTCCGATCAGGCTCATTTCGCCTTTCAGCACATTGATCAGTTGCGGTAGCTCATCCAATTTATATTTTCGGAGAAATGCACCGGTTTTGGTAATTCTTGAATCAGAATTTGATGTTGTGGGACCGCCTCTTTTTTCCGCATCCACGACCATTGTGCGGAATTTCAGCATATAGAATGTTTTTTTGTTTTGTCCCACACGCAATCCTCTGTAAAAAATTGGTCCTCGAGCTTCTCTTTTAATTAAAATGGCGATTAATAGAAACAGCGGTGAAAACAATATTAAAGCAAAAAGAGAAGCCATGATATCTACGATTCGTTTTAGCATAAATCTATCCTTTCAGAATATTTCTCTTTTAATGAATTTAAGCATAATTTCCAACGGTAATTTTGCTTTGTTCACGACAAAATATGGCGTAAGTTTACCGCCAAATTGCCTGATGTATTTTTCAATTCCAGGCATCATGGATCCTTGATAATCGTAATAATGAGATGATTCAATTCGGATCGGCTGCTAATTTCGGCTGTCGCGCTGTGACGGCTAATTTCCAGAGCCCCCACAGGGAACCTAATCCATAGCCAAAATGTCGGGCGCCAAAGACAAAAGGCAATATAATGAAAAATGGGACATTTTTGTATCGCCATGCAAGAGTCGCCGATGAAAACAAGCTCAGCAGAAAATAGGCAGATATGCCGCTTATGAACATAATTTTGAACGGTGTCCATAAAAACGAAACCAGCAAACCGACCAGCACCGATGCCACAAAGAATAAAGGCAGCAGATGGCGAAATTTAAACATCGCACTGCCGAATTTCAGTGGAAAGACCGCCCAGAAGCCGTCCTTGAAATTGTGCAGGAAAAAGGATTTGAGCGTCGGTTTTGCAAAATATTCTGCGACGATTGACGGAACGAGCAGAATCTTTCCTCCACTGGATTTCAGCCGGATATTGAAGTCCATATCCTGGCTTCGCACCAGATTTTCATTGAACAGCCCGACCTCATCGAAAACTTTCTTTTTATAACACCCGCCGAACACAGTATCCGCCCAGATCGGTTTTTGCGAACCCACACGAAAGCTTGAATTCCCGACTCCGAACGGATGTGATAATGATTCTGCAATCGCCTTTGCCACGTTTGTCTTATCGCCCGGTAATGTTTTCAGAATACCGCCAACATTGTCCGCATCATATTCGTTCAAATACTTTACGCAGTTAGAAATGTAATCACTCTCATATTTTGAATGCGAGCCCATGATCATCACTACATCGCCGCTCGCATTTTTAATACCGAGATTGAAGGCAGACGGGGTGATAAATTTTGGATTATCGACGCGTTCAATAAATGAAAAATTTTGTGCATATGTATCAATAATATCCCGGGTTTTATCTGTGCTCATGCCATCAACAACCAGCACTTCGAGATGTTCCTTCGGATAATCATTCGCAATAATCGATTCGAGACAATTGCCAATATATTTTTCTTCATTACGGCATGCGACAACTACCGTAACTTTATGATGATTGTTCATATTCACTCACCAACTCTGTTATTGCTTGATTGTAATTTGTAAAGTTAAAGTTATTTATTTTCAGATAATCGATCAGCCACAGGTACCAATTCTTGCATGTTTTAAAAGCATCCGAAAAATAAAAGTCATGCAATAAAATGGAAAAGAAATTCATTTTTGCATTCAACGCTTCATCCAGCGCTCGCTTTGTTTTGTCCTGAAAAGCCGTTAATTTCTGATCCTGCCATTTATTGTTATTACTCATGAGATAAGAATCCATGATCTGCACCGGAAATTCCCACATTCCATGCAGGGGATAGGGATCACAGACTTCAAATTTCGAGGCATCATAACGGTAGCCAAGCCTGCTCATATTTTTGAAGGTATGTTCATTCGAGCGCAGATAGTGCATGCGAATGCCGACATGATCATGATTCACAAAAGAGGAGAAGAGTTCGAACTCGTCTAACATTTCCGGGTAACTCGAATATTTTATGCCGTGAATCCCGACCTCAAAACCGGCATTGGCAATTTGTTCAATCCAATACTGTGCCTTTACTTTGTCATAACTTAGACCAATACCATTCGATACCGCTACGAAGAACGTCGCAGGAATTTCATTGGCAGCGTTGAAGTCCATCAGCTCATTCAGGTTCTGCCATTTATTTGTGAACAGGCTGTTCATCCGGGAAAATACTTCTGCCGAACTTATATTCCGGGTGCCGAATTCGATTATGCTTCTCACAATGAATTTTGGGATGATAAGATCCTTTCTATGTTCCCAGGCAGTTATATGATCCACATCGTGCGAAATAATAATTTTCATGTTATTAGAATATTTCCCGTTTGAAAAACTTCAATACAAACTCATAAGGTAATTTTGCTCTGTTTATAACATAATAGGGTGTTAATGTCCCGCCAAATCTGCGCAGGAAATTTTCATACCGGGGGATCATCGAACCTTCGAAGTCGTAGTGCTTCAAGCCGATTTCTTTGCAATACTTCATAGTCTCCCAGATGCACATTGATAAAGCCCCCCGGTGTTTCGAATTGTGGTCATAACCGCTTAGAAGCCCATGCGAAGAATTTTTATCATAAATCATCAGCGCACCGGCAATCGGTTTTTCGTCGTCATATGTAATATATGCCACACTATTGTTATCATTGGCAAAGTCAAATAAAATTCGCTCGACATATTTTTGATCGATATCCATCTTTTGTCTGGAAAACGTCTTGTTTACGAGTGTGTGGATCAGGGAATAATCGTCGGTTTTTTCGACTTTTAAGCCATCCTTTTCGCCTTTTTTTATTTCATTTCTGGTGTCGCTCGCCATGTTTTGCCATATCTCTTCCACAGATTTATTTAGTTCCAGGATGTACTTGTATCTGGGAACAACTTTGAATTTTTTCCAGATAAATGGCTGCGTATCGACTATCTGATGATTCAATGAAAGTGACATCACCGAAAAAGGTAATTTTTTTAGGTGCTCTGCAATTAGCTCCGATAGCTTTTTCCATTTCGATACTTTTTTGATATGAGATTGAGAATTATTAAGAAAAAACGGACCCATTTCCGGTGTAAACGGCAGATCGCGGTAAATCGAAAAACCGTATTGTTTCATCTTAAATATTGAAAAGCCACCTATTAAAGATGAATCACCATCGTATATGCCATAGCATGTTGCATTCTCACCGAATAATTTCGCCCATTTCGCTGAGCTATAGATTGTTCCTAATTCTTCTGCAAGTTGATTGAATTGTTCCTCATCTTTTTGTTCAAGTTCTTTTATTTTCATTGGAAATCCTTGACTCTTTTATTTTAATATTGTCAATTCAATTGAGCAATTGATCATAAACACTAAACAGCTTAGGTTCCATTTTGTCCCAATTCCACCAGGCGAGCACAGCCTTTTTACCGGACTCGGACGTTCTCTTCCAGCCATTTCTATCATCAAGGATCATTCGCACTCCTTTTGCCAACTCTTCCTCTTTGGTGGAATCAAATGTCCTTCCGCAGTTCGCTTTTTGGATATACGATGCGATAGGTGGTAAATTGGCACCCAGCACGGGAATACCACAGCTCATGTACTCAAATTGTTTGATCGGAATATTCTTGTGATATTTGGGGATCGGTAAATAAGCGATAAGTCCGACTTTGGCAATGGATATATAATTCACTATTTCATGATGAGGAACTTTGCCGAGAATCTGAACATTATTTTCTAATTGCAACTCACGCATTATCTGTTTCACTTTTGCTCTCATTTGTTCATCCATGGGACCGGCTAGTATCAACAAGATATTATCATGATATTTTTTTATAAGAACCATTGCCCGCACCATTTGATAAATACCTTTGTTAATGCTCATGGTCCCGCTATAGATGATAGGAATTTTCCCGTAGTATTTTTGTTTTAATTGGAGGATTTGATCTTCCTTTGGAGCGAATAGCTGCAGCCGAGGATAATTGTAAACGATTTCGACACGATATCCTGGACTTTTAAAACGTTCTGCGATATTTTCATCTGCTGTGATCAGGTAGTGAGCGAAGCGTGCGAAAAACCGCTCTGAGATATCCACTAACTTTTCCATCAGAGGGCGCAGCAGTTTCGGGATCTTTTGGGAGTCATAAGCCATTTCCGGGTAAACTTCATGTATATCATAAATAATTTTAATAGAGGAAAACAACCGAATGAACGGCAAGGTAAAGATAAGTTCAAAATCATGAAAATGGCACACTGTCGGTTTTAATTTCAATAGTTTTATCAATGCCTGAGGAATAATCAAAAATCGAGATAACAATGAATTTACTTTTCGAAGCGGAATGAATTTTATCTGTTCGTTATCCTGTGGAAAATCATCCTTACCATCAGGCATAATCATGTATATCGATGAATATTTTTTCCTGAGGCTATGCACTTCTTTGTAATAAATTCTATCGTCTAACGGACCGTGTCCTGTGCTAAGCATACAAACTGAATTATTCATTTTGGAAGTTTTCATAGATTTCATTTATCCATTTTAATATGTTATTTGCTCGTTCCCGAATATCGAATTGAGTAGACTTCAATAAAGCATTTTTTGACATTTCATTGCGAAGCTGTTTGTTCTGTTTAAGGGTCAAAATCGCGTTCCGGATTTCGTCGACATTGTTTGGATTAACCATAATAGAAACATTTTTATCAACAATGTCTTTGTTTTCATCAATATTAGAAGTCACAATTGGTAATCCACATGCCATCGCTTCCAACATTGAGTTGCACGAGCCTTCTGCTTCCGTCGGTAATACAAAAATGTCTGCCGCTGAAAGCATTTCTGGTACAAGTTCTTGTTTTAAGAACCCCTTAAACAAAATATTCTGACTTTCCAAATTCATCGGACCTGCACCTATCAACAGGATGCCAATTTCTTTTAATTCATTAATAGCTTGTAGTACTCGATCTGCCCCTTTTCTCTTTATGAAATGTCCAGTGAACGCTATAATAAATTTGTTTGTTGGCAGATTGTATTTTTTCCTCATTTCCATTCGGTCACGAGGAAAGAAAGTCGAGTGGTCAATGCCGTTTGGAAATACTCTAATTCGCTCTTGAGGGATACGTAAATGCTCAACACAAAAGCGTTTATTATATTGCGATACAGCAATGACACCTGAAACATTTTTAAAATCATTTTCCAATTTATCTATCTCAAGATCATTTAAATATTCTTTTAATTGGCTGTCACCAACTGCCACAATAGAAGGAAGCCCAAATTCGGATGCCAATTTTATAGCTAATGCACCGCTTGGATATAAAAAATGCCCGTATAGTATATTCGGAAATGGCTTTAATCGATTAAGAATTTTGCGCACAGCTCGTGCATAATTGAAATTTGAAATAGCTGCCGTATTAAACATGCAAATTTTTTTTGCGGATGCAGAAAAGTATTTTGGAGTCCAGATTTTAATATTAGATTTCCTTGCTAATGTATTATCATACATTAACAAGGATGGCAATTTGCCATAGCGGCTGTCAAATATGCTAAGTGGACGAATAACATCGCAACTAATACCGGAGAGGCTAAAATTTCGAACAAGATTTTGCACGAAGGTTCCATAATACGGACGAGCACTGTAAGGATAATTTGATGTAATTATTGAAATTTTCAATTGCTAACTTTTAATGATTGAGATCGATTGGGGATATGCAATTCAAGGTAGTAGGTAAAACCGATTGCTGCCGAAAAGAAAACCCATGATACTTGAGAAACATAATTAGCTCGACCAAGTGCTAAAATCATGATGGTTATAAAAACTGCTTTTAGCAATCCCAAATCATATAAAATAAGATTATCTTCTATTGAATTTTCGAGACGTTTTATCCGCCGCCATAGTAGTAGAAACATTGAGAAATAAAGTAAAAATCCGATTATTCCTGTGTTTACAGCAACTTCAAGATAATCGGAATGTCCTCTGGCATCCGTAGTAGTGAATCGTCGATCATTTCCTAATCCGACACCAAATATAGGATATTTTGATATAGTTGTTAATCCTTCTTTATATAACATAAATCTATGTTGATTTTCCAAGTTTTGCTGTTGCTGCATAAAATCTCGATTAAAACGATAACCCATGAAGGTCTCGCTCAACATATATTCTGTGAGATATTTGAAAGAAATTAGGACAATAATGAAAAACAGAATTATATATGGTTTCTTAATGATTTCTTTTCTATAACACATCCAAAGCCATAGTAATGTGAGCAAAATGAATCCTATAAAAGATTTTCTAGAAGCTGAAGCGATTATGCCCATCAAAATTAATGGAAAAATAAAGATCATGAGAAATCGAATAATTTTTGAAGTTCTCCTCCAGAAAAAATATATACCGGAACTTGTGAACAACATAAGGTAGCCGAATATATTTGAATTGTTAGTTAATCCTGTCGTTCTGCTTCTATTCTGAAGGTCCATTGTAAAATTAAGCTCACCTGAAATCATGGTAAAAATGACTAATGCTATTCCTCCGACAATAAATCCAATAAAAACAGATTCTATGTTTCCTAAGTATCGCACAATTCCAGTGAAGGCGATTGCCATCACTATAACCTGTACCAATTGAAATAGATCTCTGAAATAATATTCCTGATCTAAAGTAGGATTTACCAGGTATCCGACAAGCACCCATATTGTCCATGCCAAAAATAATAAAAGCTCTTTTGGCAGCCTTTCGCGAAAAAACATGAATATAAATGCATAGGTTGATACCAATATGAAACCTAAAGCCTGCAACTGCCCGGAACCAAATAAGACAAAATTGCCAATCGTGAAAGCAAATAAAATAATATGTGAAAAATAAACTAAAAATTTATTCTTTAGCGGAGTATCGCTATAAGTATTTAATTGTTGTTTCATGTCGTGGATGTATTCCATTATCTTAACTCATTTAAAAGTTGCTTAATCCGTAAATTACAACAGGCGTTCCTGGCAAAATCACCTGCCTCAAATTTCCAATTGCCGGAATCTGAATCGTGGATAAACCTGCCCGCTTTTCCATTAAATCGCGCCTGATCCACTGAATAAGAAGCGCCGAAAACGGTTTGTAGCTCGTTCACCATATATTTTCCGTCATGCGTTTCGAACACATCGACATCCATGCTGGTGAAATTCCCCCTGTCTGTAACATGTTTCAAAAAATCCAATAATTCGTCTGGTGGCTTATCCCATAATATTTTACCTGAACCACTGTGGAATTCGCCGGTTTTTCCTTTAGGGTGTCCGAAGTACGAATCAGCGATCCGAACCATACGCCATTCCCTGACATCCGGCAGGTATTCCTGTAAAATCAGATTTCCCCATTGACGATCCCGCTTATCACCGCGATCTGTTATCAGTCCTTTATTGAAAATTTTGTGAATCGCTTTTTTAGCCTGCTTTGAATTTTTGAGAATTATCGTGCCGTGCGAGCTGGAGCCC
>WJKD01000025.1 GCA_014729315.1 Promethearchaeota archaeon
ATATGAGGTAATATGAGTTTAAATTTGTAATTAAAAGCAGAAAAAACCTTCGAGCCAAGCGACGAGTATTTATATCTTACTTTTAAAGAAAAAAATAAAAATACCTCTTGCTATTATTTTTTGTAAGTTGATAGGAAGGTTCTTATTAGGATAAGAATTAGTCTAGCAGAGGTGAGGTACCCTCTTGCGATTTGCCGTTACGCTATTGAAGGATGCTTAGAATTAAATTAAGCGAACTTTTGTCAAGCAGGTTTGACCAAATTAAGTCCCTTTAGGGCTTCAAGAAGACGCTGAGTTCATGCGATTTTTAATTCAAGATTATTATTAAAGAAACTTTCAAAAGGAGGAAACATTTCATATCGCTCGGAGTCCTAAATCTTAATCATTTGATAAAAAGGAAAAGAAAGAAAATAACTGACATTTAAATGAAAAAATGGTAAGAGAAATTTCTTTATTAGGGATGTTCCTTTTCGAGATCAACCCTAATACTAATCAAAAATATTACAGAATAAAGGGCACCAAGAAGCTTTTCGTTTTGGAGTTCCGAAACACTTTTACCGTCGTTTTTCTCTAGATAACTTTCCAATTTAGACTTCATCGTAAACAGAAACTCTCGAATTTCATCATTTTCAACATCCTCGGGGTAGAACTCATCGATTACGCAAATAAATCCTTGAATTTCCATAGGATGTTTATATTGAAACACATCCTCAACTAAGCGGAGGTATCCGTTGAAATCCCTATAAATATTATCCCAATTTATCCTTCTGTTGAGTTCATTTAGAAATTCGTCTATGTCGTTAAAAATTTTAATTTCTTTCAATTTTTATGTCCTAAATTTTTGTGTTTATAATTAAGAAGAAAAAATTTTCATCCTTTATATAGTGAAAGAGAGGAGCATTTTTTTAATTTGTTAGTAGGTTAATAACATTAGAAAGATATTATGTAAAATATGTCCGAATAACCTAATCCTCAATCTCTCCGATAGCTTTCAACCCATCAATAAACCACTGCATTTCAAACTCCAGACCGTGAATATTCTCCTTATTATAAATTTCCGAGTTCGGGATGAAGGTCTCGTAATACTTCAGCGTGATGGAATCCAAGGTGGGATTTTCCTGATACCACCGAATAATCGAGTTTTTTACATCAAAATGAAAATCCTCTACCTCGGAAACGATCTTTCGAAAATCCTCACCTTGCCAAACGCCGAAATGCCCTAACGATATTGAATCCAATTCTTTTTCCATTTCTTTCAGCTTTCTTAATGTTTTTATGTAGGCAGATTCATCGAAATCAGGGGGCACGAACTCGGGTAACATAGTATGTGGGCTTATTTTGTCGATAATTGCGTCGCCCACAAATATATTTCTATTCTTTGTGTCGAATATGGCAATACAATCATGAGTGTGTCCGAAAAAATCGAGGATCTGTAATTCCAATCCGTTAAGATCCACGATATCCCCATCGTTTAACGGTGTGATGTATTCCATCGGCTCAATATCGTACTCAAAATATTCGTTCATCTTTTCCGGATGTTTAAGGTTATCGATTGCATTTGCAGAGGCTAAAACCTCGACCTCAGCACTTTTCATCAAGCTCTCCAGCTTTCCAATTGCCTGAATGTGATCAAAATGGCTATGCGTTAGAATTATCTTGTGAATCGGAAAGAGTCCCCAATTCTGTAACTTTTTGACGACCTTTCTTGCAGATAACTTAACGCCAGCATCAATCATAACTCTCTCACCTTCATTTTCAATTACGTAAAGCGAAAGTTGCCCCTGCAATCGAAAAATCATCCCGTCTACGAGATAGGAGTTATCGTTGAACTTACCCTCAGAACTTACGAAGACCATTTGGTTTCACTCCAGTCTATTTTTTTCCTTAATAGCTAATCATCCTTTAAATTTATAAAACTATTTAGTAAAGATTCAAAAATAAAAAATATCTCATTTTTCACGAATCTTTATAATAATCCTCATCCAATAAGAAAAAAACGACATAATTGTAATTGGTATAAAAAAACTAAAATATTGATAAAAAGCTTCTAAAGTTAAAAAAATCGTTAGTCCAAAGGGGACTCAATTAGCAGAAGAATATAAACATATAAAGATATCACTATTAAATTAATAACTTACTAAAAGCTAGTCTAATAATAGAACAAAATGATTGAGAAGACTCGAGAGATCATGAAGAAACTCGGGATTAAAGGAGAGATATTTGCCCATCCCGAGATTGATGGGATTCATTCCGAAACAGTCGCTAAAAAGTTAGGTGTCCCTTTACGCCGGATTATCAAATGTCTTATTTTAAAATCAAAAAGAGGCGAGTCCATTGCCGCCGTTTTATTAGGCGAAGATAAGTTAGATATAAATGCATTAGAAATAATATCTGGCTGTAAAAAGCTTTCCTTTGCGTCTGAGGGTTTGGTTCTAGAAAAGACCGGATTCCGGGTGGGCGGCATCCCGCCTTTTGCCGTTATTGGAAAAATGCCGGTATTTGTTGATAAAAAAGTGCTTGAAGTGTCAAAATTAATTGGTTCAGGAGGCACGAGGTTTCACGGGCTCAAATTTAATTCAAAGGTGTTTAACCACTTAGATTGCAAAATATGCGACATCTCTAAAGGTAAAGAATAGTTATAAGCATCTCAGAGTCCTCCCATATGCTCCACCATAATCTAATAAATGGTGTGAGAGAAAAAAAGGAGAAAAAAAGTGTTATAGCAGCTCACATTTGCTTAGGGAGCGTATTTATATTGAACTTGGCTCTTGCCTCCGATCGTTGCTCGAGCGTCTTCCGTAAAACCTTCCTTTTCTAAAAGACTCTTGCTTTCCTCGTCGTTGTCATCCACTTTAACGAGAATACTCAAGGTTTTGTAGACTCCCTCGCCCGATTTAGCTTGCTTTTTCAAATCTTTTACAAAAGCCTTCATCATTTTCGACTTATGTTCGGGCATGAGCGTTGGGGAAATCACGTATCGGTCGTTTCCCGAGCCCATCATTTGCCAGTAATACCCGATGACATCGTCTTTCAATTCGATCACCTTAGTAGGGAGGTTACCTTCGAATTGATTTCGTAAATATTCATTATCCGGATCGGGGACAGTCTTAGCAAAAATTTCCATTAACACTTCCTTATCATCCGGACTTGTCTCTCTCGTTGATAACTTAGCCATTTTTTTCTTCATCCATTTCCGAGTAATTTAACTTTATAAATATCATCATAAACGAAAAAATAATCCCTTATTATTGTTTGCACTTCCAAAATCATGAAATAGAGGGATGAAATTATATCAAGGAGAATCAAAAGATTAAATTGAAATAATCGTTATATTCGATTATATTCAATATTCAAAACGCTTTCAAATTTATGAGGATAATATGCTTATAGATGATTTATCCAAAGAAGAACTAAAAAACTTATTGGTTAAAAATTGGATGGCGCACGACGGCGCGTGGTTTTTGAACACCTACCTTCAATTTGGAATAGACAAGGCAAACAAGTTAAATAAGAGGGCTATCAAAACCTTATCCATGTTTGAAACTTATAACGTGAAGAAACTAACAAAATTTGCGGATAAGGAAATCACCACCTTCGAGGAACTAAAGGACTACGTGATGGATATATTCAGCGTGTTGAAGGGGGATTTTATGGACTTCAGCTTGTCGTTCCCGGAAAAGAATCGCATCCACTGGGAGTTTCGCAAATGTTTTGCGCACGAGAGTATGAAAAAGCTCGGTGTTGAAGAACAATACAAGTGCGGCGTGATTTATCGGGTAAGCTGTTGGCTGAAAGAGTCGGGGATTAAACATAAGATCGAGCCCAAATTTAAAAAATGCCTCAAATTATCTCACGGAAAATGTGCCGGAGATTTTATCACATTCTTATAAACAACTTAATACATGATTTTTTGAGTCTTAAACGAGTGAAGAAATCTTCATCGCTAAAAGTTAGATCCGATTAATAAGTTAAAAAACCCTATTTAAGATGACAATTAATATTGAAATTAATTTAAAAAAATTAGGGATACAAAGAGGATGGATCTCGAGAAATGGAATTTTTTAGTGTCTATGGAAAAATATTACGAGTATAATCATTTTAGCTTAGATGAGTTAGCTCGAACAACGAATCTAAAGTTAGAAGAGATTGGAGCACGGATGGGTAAATATTTGGGTTGGGGTGTGTTTTTAATCTCCAACGATAAGAAATATAAAAACTTAAAAAATAAACACATTGGAATAATCCACGAGAGAATGATTCAGAGTAGAATTATTCCACGAGAATTGTCTATAATTTACGCTTTAATCGAATTAAATAAGGAATACAATCTCGATTTCAGAAACCTTGATTCTTTGCATAAGAAAAGTATCCAGATAGAAATTAAGAAAATTTTGAAGATCATGTTTCCCGAGGAGGAGGAAAGAAGATCCGAGATTAATGGGGAAACGATTGATTTAGTTGCGAAGCTTCTTGATTTAGGATTGACACAATCGCCTTGCAAAGAATGTGAGCAAGAATGCATTCTTAGATCTCCCGTTCAAATTTACCATAAAATGGGTATGGAAGTCACGATGGAAGACATAGAAGGAGATTTAATATTTAAGCGGCTAAAGGAATATTTTAAAGAGGACTTTATGGGCTTATACGGGTTCTGTTTATTAAGTGCTATCAACCAAATAATTAAGACAAACTTCGTACTTGTTAAAGATTTTTTAGCGGGAGATAAAAATTTTGCCGATTTCTCTCAATTTGAAAATTATCTAGACTTGCTCCAAGAAATAAGTTTCGACAAGGTTAAATCGTATTGCGAAGGATGTGAGTCGTTAGAAGAAATTATTAATTTTATCAGGTTGAGGGACGAATATTTTTCCATACCTGAATCCGAAAAGTGAGATCCTACGCACCTTTAATTTTTGCTAAACTGGGAATCTCTTCTCGTACTTCTCGAACCATCGTAATGGCGTTTTCAGGACATGTGACCGCGCATAATCCGCATCCCACACACTTATCCTTCTCAATCTCGGCAACCTCGTCAACAGTTATCGCTCCAAACTTACATCTGTCGATACAAGTTCCGCAGCCCACACACTTTTCGATGTCCACACTGCTCAAGTAATTCGCCCGTGCGATTGCTCTGGGATTATCGTAGCGCGTCAACCCTCCTATGGCTCCGCAGCAACATTCGCAGCACGCGCATAATAAGTTTGCTTGTTCGACGATATTATCAGTGCAGTGAACTAACCCCAATTCAGCCGCTTCCCTTGCGATTTCTTTTACCTTTTCTCGATCTACTATTTGCACCGCTTCGTCGTTCACATCCGCAAAACCTCGAGCGAGGGGTCCCATGATAATACAGTTATGGATCGGATATTTATCTTTACACTTTCTGTCGCCTTCTATTTCTTTACGCATGCGGCAAGGGCACGGTATTAGTGCAAAATCCTCGTTTTGTTCAATTATATGATAAACCTCTTCGATGGGGACGATTTGGTCTTTCGGCTCGATCATCTCGCTTACGGTGAGCACTCTCATGCGGGGATTTCCACTCCTGCTCGTCTCCCAGACTTTATAATATTCTCCTTTTTCAAAATATTTTCGGCTAAGGTCAGCGAATTTTTTAATCTCCGGTTTTTCCAAATTCCTTTTAAGGATAAACGGAGCGTCGTGAATCATCAACGGATTTGCAAGAGCGTACCTATTTCCTAATTTAAACAGAAAACTGCTTTCAACCGCCTCTTGAAGGATGGAATGGATTTTTTTTTTACTCAATCCCAATTTTTTCGACAGCTGGAACGCCGAAGTGGAAGCGGGAAAGATTTCTAATTCTTTTGCGACGTGCGCGACATCTGGTTTATACATCATACTTATGTATTCCAAATAAGTCTCTGTTGGTTCTCCATTCTCGTCGGTGGGACACGACTGTGATTTTTTCTGTAATTTCTTAGCAATCCTTAAGAGATCTTTCTTATGTTGTTGGTTTTCAATCATATTTTACCAGCTTCATAAATTACTTTTACTAATAAAAATATCCTTTTTTTCCTTCATATTTATTAGCTCAATTATATATTTAACATTTATTTTCAAAAATTAGACTAAATTAATCTATACAAAAATTATACTTATTTATTATATAATAAATTTTAGAAAAAAAAATTTAAGAACTCATGGAATTATGACGAGTATAGAGAATCAGATAAAGAAATTGGCGCTTAACGAAGGTGCTTCCTTGGTAGGAATTTGTTCTACGAAAAGTATCAAAGATAAAGACTTTTCCAATCCCGAATATTTACTCGAAGGAGCTCAATCAGTCGTGAGCATTGCGATAAAATTTAACGACGAAAATGTCAGGAAGTATTTATCAAAGGAGGCGTATCTTCCTCTATGTCACGAAGAGGGATATATTACCAAGGATCTTTTAAAAATTGGAGATAGGTTAAAAGAATTCTTAGAAGAAAAGGGATTTCAAGCTTATAGGTGTAATGTGAATTTTAATTATCGTAATATAAATACTAAAAGCAAAGCGATTATACCCGCTTTGAAAAAGCTGATTAACTTAATCAATAAGGATTTAAATACGAATATTACATTGACGTCAGAAGAGAAGAAGTCATTGCGAAGGCTCAAGAAAGTAATCTTAACAGGGCTAAGGAAAACGCCTATGGACTTAATACCTAAATTTTCCCATCGTTGTGCTGCGGTCGCATCTGGCTTGGGACGAGTAGGTTGGAGTGGTAACGTTATTACGAAAGATTATGGGGCGCGAGTCTTATTCAATTCTATTATCACTAACGCTAAATTAATACCAGATGATCCTTTAAAAGAGAATCCTTGTGTTAAATGTAAGATCTGTGAGAAATCTTGTCAAGGTGGTTTATTTGATGGCAACGAATCTCAAATTATTAATATTGGAGGTATTAAAGAAAAAATCGGCAAACGAAATAATTACGCATATTGTATAGCTATATGTAGTGGTATGACCGGTCAAAATAAATTTAAAGAGTGGTCAACATGGTCTCCCTTTCGACTCGACGATATTGATACGCTTCCCTCAGATGAGAGCGCCGTGAAATACGTTCAAAACATGTTTGCCAAGGCGGTTGAAGAAGGAGGAAAAGAAGCAGAAAATGTTCTTAGATTGGTCGAGAATACATTTCTGGGTCGAAACAAGAAAAATCCAGAAGATTTCAGACCCTCGTGTGGATTTTGTCAATTAGTATGCGGTCCAACAATAAACGAAAAAAAAGAAAGCTACAAACGGATTTTAAATTCAGGAAGTGTGTAATAAATAAAGTTACTTTGGAGAGCATTCTCAAAAACTATGAAAAATAATCATAATGCATTCTTTTTATGGTATACTGCTTTTCTCACTGATGAAAAACCAAATCATTTAAACAAGAAATACGCTCGAGTAGTTATGACAATAACAAACAAGACGGTATTCACGATACATCTCGGGTCAGGATATACAAAAAAGAGGAAAATTCCAATGAGCATTGCAATTAAAAGCACGCCTATTGATGTGGCTTGAAACCTTGTTGTAACCGTATCTCGATATAATTTTTCCCCTAAAATCATGATTGCAGTTCCAAATACAACATGGTACGTTATCATTATGAAATTCGGGCTCTCACGTAATTTCCCCGTCCACGCCAGCATATAAAAGAGCAATCCCGTCCCTATTCCCTTTATAATGATGATGCTAAGATAGTCAATAATTTTTAGCGAATTCATATCTTCAAACTTTATTTTCTCGAAAAAAAACACGGAAAATATAACGGCATCCATTACGATCGCTACGCCCATTAGGATGTTAATGTAAAATCGGTCTTGAGCCGCACCAAAAACGATGAGCAAGATATATGAGATGATGTTTAAAAAAGCTATAGTGTTGGAAGAAGTTATAATTTGAGATTCGAGAAGTGAACGTTCGTCGCTTTTTTTTAGTAGTATCAAAGAGAATAAAAGCACTACAGGGCCAAAAATTAGAGCAGTGACCATTGGTTCTAATATCCCAAAAGCCAAAACACCGATTATTACGTGCAAGATTCCCAAAGCCATAAGTAAATACAATGTGGCTCTTAATTTCCTTTTTTTCTTAAGCTTCTTACCGCCTTCAAGCTTATGAGCGGTACTTGCTTTCGAATCCTCATCGGAAATCATAAAATCACTTTTTTGATCGTTTTCTTAACCTTCAAATTAATTTATAATATAAGATAACTGAAATCAGCTAGCGGAGAGTTTCGAAGCTACTTAACTCTCTCATATTTAGCGGCCTTTCTTCTCGATTTCTGTTTCTTCTAACTTTTTGTCGATAATTTCCCTCATATATTTAAATCCAGGAGTAATATTTTCGTCCAGACCCATGGGGATCAAAGAGCGTATTGGAAAGCCCAAACCTTGATGGCCTCCTGTTTTAAATAGATTTTCCAAAACGTAAAAGATATGCTTTCCGGGCATTCCTATCCCGATTTCGTAATCTTGAATCCCGGCAAACGCACGGTCTCCAGAACCTGGTACAACAATCTGCGGCTTTCGCGTTAAAAAAGGCATAAAACCTCCTTTACCGCACGATTCCCCGAATCCCTCAAAAGCCGACCTAACCGCATACCTTTCTTTATGCTCGTAATTTAGAGCGTGAACAATATGAGTAATTTGTGCTCCGTTGCCGTATATTAAAACAGTATCAGGCATTATTACGCTTTCCGGTAAGGGAGAAGCAATAACTCCTCTATATCCAAGTTCGATGAGATTTTGATAATTTTTCATGTAAATCTTCTCAGCTCGTCGTTTTTCGGCTTGCTCGTCTTTGTGCCACCCTTGCCTCACTTGGCTTTCGATGAATTCTTCTTTAGTGATAGGCACCCATCCGTGTCCGACAGAAGAGGGCGTGCAAAAGTTATCTTTAGACGATAAGGCATAGCTTTGCCCTAATTTTCTCGCCGCTGCAAATATCTGGCATATGCTCATCTTTTTGCCTGTCACATAGGGCTTGGTGACATTTTTCGGAATCTCTTTTTCGTCCTTAAAATATTTTATCGCTACGGGATACGTTGCGAGATGGAGTTTATCGTATATTTCTTGTCCCGCTTTTTGATAATCTTCTATTTTTTTTCCAACCATTTTATTCCTTTTTCTCTTTTATTTTTTGATTTTTATCGAAATTTTTCCAATATTTAATTTTTACCTTTAAGTTAACGAGACTCTTTGCGGTAAATGACTTTGAGCTCTTATATTTTCGATGCAAAGTTTATGAATTAATTTATACCTCAATTCTTTATCTTTATCCCATAAATTATTTAGCTCGTGTGGATCGTTTTTAAGATCGTATATATCGCCGAAATCCTCAAATTCATCGTAAATCGTTATCTTATGCTCCTTGGTTACCAAATGTCTTAATCTATCGTGGAGTTCCTTAACGTCTTCGTCGTGCTCGATTAAGCACGAATCCCGAACCTCAGTTTCGGGATCCTTTAAGATCGGGGTTGCGTCAATTCCCTGCATTCCAGGTGGATGATGTCTCTCCTTAATTCTGAGTAAGTTCAAAATCGTCATTGGTATGTCTATTGAACTTATGAGCGAATCGGTGACAGCAGATTTTGTCATACCTGGAACTCTCCAGATCATAGGAACTTTTAATATTCCGCTGAAAGGAGATTGCCCTTTTAAAATCATACCGTGATCTCCGCAGAAGTCGCCGTGATCACTGGTATAGACCACAATTGTATTTTCTGCTAATCCTAACTTGTCTAAAGAAGCTAAAATGTTGCCAATACTGTGATCCATCATCGAAATCATCCCGTAAGTTCCCGCTAAGAAGTCTCTTACCTCTTTTTCCGTGGAATAGCGCAATACTGCCCCTCTAAACGCGGAATTCTCCCATTTGGGCCCAATAAACGGATGGTTTTTTAAGTCGTCCCGATGAAAAAAGCTTTCTGGAAGAGTCATTTTATCAGGATCGTACATATCCTTGTATTTACCAGGTGGGCAAACGGGGTGATGAGGATCTGGAAAGGAACAATGCAAAAAGAAAGGTTTGTCTCCAAATCCGCTTTCGTTATATTTTTCAAGAAAGCGTATTGTTCTTTCTTCCACATAATTAGTACTATAAAGCTCTTCTGGGAT
>WJKD01000026.1 GCA_014729315.1 Promethearchaeota archaeon
CACGAATTCTATAGCATGTACTTGAAAAATCTGGAGATATTATTTCAGTTAAATAAATAGCATCGCCTCCTACTTCAACCGCTTTCCTTTTCGCAATATTAATCACCTCGTCAAAGCTGCAACCAATGGAAAGTCCGCTATCACCAATATATACACTTCCAAGAATCTTTGCATTTAATGGGATATCACTATCTTCGTCAAGCACACTTATGTCATTAATTGTCGTTTGCTTATCTCTTAGATAACTTTTCCCTTGATATTGCACCGAAGGTGCGCAAGACAATGAGATTGAAATAATCACAATGATGATTAATATTCTTCCTTTTAACATTTATATCCCCTAAGACTGTTGAGCTTATCTATTAGCGATATTACAATTATTTTCGTAGTTACTATCTAATACATACAATTTATTTAATTTGCCGAAATTTAGATATCATAATGAAATTTATTTGCTATATAAATTAAAAAAAGCTGTTATGAAAATGCTACATATTTTGTTCTTTCCAATTATTTTTTAAACTCACAGCTATTGACAAGGATGAAATAGGCAGTCAACTTCTGTCTCTATCCGCTCTGTGCAAGTTCGTCCGGCAAACAGTCTTCTTAGGAATTCTATACATTCATAAGCTCACGTTTGCGCAATGGAGGTCAATACGAATGCCCAGCGAGAAGAATTTGACCTCCATTTGCACCCCGTCAATTCCACATTGGGATGCGTTGGTCTAAATCCGAAGTCGAACGTTTTTTTCATGGTCACAAGAATTTCAAGTAACCTGACGTTCCGGTATCGCAGGTATTACCAGCGGCTCACGGATGCGCAATGGAGGTCAATACGACTGCCAAGCGGGAAGAATTTGACCTCCATTTGCGCGGCGTCATTTCCACATCGAGAGGCGTTGGTCTAAAACCGAAGTCGAACATTTTTTCCATGGTCAAAAAGATTTTCCGGTTAGCCGATGTTTGATTATCCAGAAGCCTGACGCCATGAACGACGGAAATACGATTGCCGAGCATGGAAGAATATTCCGGCATTTCATGGCTTATGCGATGGAATAGTCACATTGTTTCTGTCTATATTCGTTCCATGCAAGTGCGCCTTAACCAGCAGTCCCCGAATGCCGACACGAAAGCCCTGCTGGTCAAAGCGCAGCATGTTGTGATGCGTCGGAGAAAGGGGAGAGGTTTCCTGAGCGCAAAAGAGGTCAACACGAATGCAAAGCGGGAAGATGTTGACCTCTATAGCGCTCTTTCATTTCCTCATCAGGGAACGTTTATTTAATCTAAATGCTAACATTCATTTATGCTGTCCAAAGGATTTCAGCCAGCCGACGGTTTATTATTCCAAAAGCCTATCGCCATAAACGCCGGAAATATGATTGCCGAGCACGGAAGAAGATTCCGGCATTTCATGGCTTATGCGATGGAATAGTCACATTGTTTCTGTCTTTATTCGTTCCATGCAAGTGCGCCTTAACCAGCAGTCCCCGTATGCCGACACGAAAGCCTGCTGGTCAAAGCGCAGCATGTTATGATGCGTTCGGGAAAGGGGAGAGGATCACCTGAGCGCAAAAGAGGTCAACACGAATGCAAAGCAGGAAGATGTTGACCTCTATAGCGCTCTTTAGTTTTTATAAAGATGAGCGTTTATACGTTTTCAAAGCGAACGTTTTTTACATAGTCAGAAGAAATTTTGGATAGCCGCACATTGCGTATACCAGAAGCCTGACGCCATGAACGCCGGAATTTACGATTGCAAAGCGGGAAGAATATTCCGGCATTTCATGGCTTATGCGATGGAATAGGCAGTCAGCTTCTGTCTTTATCCGTTCCGTGCAAGTGCGCATTGACCAGCAGTCATGGCAAGCCAACACGAAAGCCCTGCTGATCAAAGCGCAGCATGTGATGATGCGTTCGGGAAAGGGGAGAGGGTCGCCTGAGCGCAAAAGAGGTCAACACGACTACCAAGCGAGGAGATGTTGACCTCTATAGCGCTCTTTGGTTTTTATATAGTGGAATGTTTATTTGCTATCAACCTATTTATACGATTGCCGCAGCGACAAAATTGCGTCAGAATAGTGGTTGTGGATCATACATTATATTTAAACTATGTAATAGATCATATTTATTATTTTATGATCCACAATTAGGTTTGAGATGAATATATGATCCTCAAAATATCTTTTGGCCCTCAGTTGTATTTATTAATTCTGAAAACGCATAAATAGCTGGACGTCTTCCACTTGCTTCCCGCAAAGTCCTTAAAATTCCTTCATCACGCAACACAGCAAGAATTCTTTTAGCAGTGGGGGTTGGGATTTCTTCAATTGCTGTGAAATCGGAAGATTTAAAAACTGGGTGAGAAAAGAGATAATCTAATGCATGTATCGAATACTGTGAATGAGTTATTTTAACAACTTGATTTTTCTTTTTTTCATATAATTCCAATATTTCAGTTGCTTTCATTTGGTTATTATGTGCCTGTTCAATTACACCTTTTAGGAAAAATTCACTCCATCCGGTCCAATTATCACCACTAGAAATAGCTAAAAGCCTTTCATAATACTCATCACGGTTTCTTTCAAAAAATGCACTAATGTAAAACATTGGAGCGTGAATAAGGCCAATTTTAAACATAAAAAGCGGTACACACATGCGACCAAGCCTACCATTACCATCCAAAAATGGGTGAATTGCTTCAAATTCAGCGTGAATAATTGCGAGTTGAACTAATCTATCCGGTACATCTTCATGAATATATTTCTCCAACCTGCTCATCGCTTTCGGTAATTGGTCAACCGAAATTGGTACAAATCTGGCTTCTTCAATTTTACATCCAGGAGTTCCAATCCAATTAGGGATTCGACGATACTCCCCAGGCGATCTGCTATGTCCCCTCGTACCTGTTATCAAAATTTGATGCGCTTCCTTTATAACTCGCTGACAAAGTGGTAATTCATTTAGTAAATCAATGGCATGCCACATTGCTTTCCGATAATTTAAAACTTCATGTATATCTTCTTTCTTTTTTTTAGGGATATTTTTAGATTCCTGCTCTGCCTCAAATTCAAGAACTTCTCCCATAGTTGCTTGTGTACCTTCTATTCTTGAGGATAATACAGCTTCCTGAGTTGTCAGTGGACCTAACAGTAAGGAAGCATTTGGAATGGCACCTAGCGTCCCGTCATATCTGGCAAGTGCAGCACTTGCAGGACCAATTAACGGTATAAGGCGTGTCCAATCAATATTTTTTGGGGGGAACTTCCCGTAATGATATTGTACAGGTGATCCCATAAATTTCTCCATAATACAATGTATATTAATCTTAAATTAGCTATTAACCAAATGGTGCCCACAACATTATTGTCAAGATTTTTAATTCCTAATTTGAGATTTTTGAATAATACAAAAAATATCAATCAAATGCAATAATTTATTAATTTATATCTTTTAGAAGTAATATTTTTTGAAGTTTATTAGAAATAGTAAATGCATTCTGTCTTTATCCGCTGCGTGCAAGTGCGCATTGACCAGCAGTCATGGCAAGCCAACACGAAAGCCCTGCTGGTCAAAGCGCAGCATGTGATGATGCATTGGGGAAGGGGAGAGCGTCACCTGAGCGCAAAAGAGGTCAACACGAAAGCCAGGCGAGAAGATGTTGACCTCTATAGCGCTCTTTGATTTCCACAGATGTGAACGTTTATACGTTTTCAAAGCGAACGTTTTTTGCATAGTCAAAATAAATTTTAGCCAGCCGAATGATATGTATTCCAGAAGCCTGACGCCATGAACGCCGGAATTACGATTGCATAGCGGGAAGAATATTC
>WJKD01000198.1 GCA_014729315.1 Promethearchaeota archaeon
CACCACTCAGTTCATTGCTAAATGGTTTTGCGCTCACTTCGTTACTGAATTCGCTCTCATTCCCGGAACTATCCACTGCTGAGATGCGGTAATAATAGGTTTGATCATTAATAACATCGAGATCGATATAGTCTGAAGCGGGTTTGAGTACAGTGGTCAGTAAGTTACTTTCAGTTGGTGTGAATCCTTGATTTTGGTGGCGATAGATATTGTAATGTGATAAATCGAGTTCAGCATTCTGATTCCATGATAATGTAATCCGGCTATCACCAGGAATTGCTTGCACATTTGTTGGCGAATCTGGTGCATTTAAATCTCCTTGATGAAAATAGAATGCACCTATATCTGATCGTGTACCGTCTAAATCGAGCGGAGTTAAAGGATCACCGGCATTAATACAGCGAGAATTTTGTTGGAGATGATAATTACCATTTGTATGGTCTACAAACAACGGATCCATCTGGATATTGAAATCCATATCACAAGAGTCACCATGAATATTTACAATTGCGTTTTTCCCAACATTTTCGCCACATCCATAAAAATTACCATTTTCATTATTCCAAAAATCAGAATAGGAAATAGTAGGATTACCTGATGTTGCATAAATGCCATGGCTACCCATGTTATCCGATACTATAGTATTTTTTACCACTGGTGAAGCGCCGCTTGGACAACATATACCACCACCAAAACTTGAAGCTGAATTGTCAACAATTGTTGAATTTATTATCTCTGGTGATGTTGCACCAAAGCAGCATACTCCTCCACCATAATCAGTGGAACTATTTTTACTTATGACAACATTTTTTAATCTAAAATATGACAAATCACCATAAATGCCACCGCCCCAATTTGCAGCATTATTCCTGACAATTGAATTTTTAATCAGCGGAGATGAATGGATTTCATTTGTACCACCACAGAAAATACCTCCACCATGCTGTTCTGCTTCATTATTTTCAACAACTAAGTTTTCTAAAAAAGGACTTGTGGTCAAATCACATGAAATGCCTCCACCATTACCTCCATAGCCGTTTTTAATTGTAAAACCAACAAAATGTGTTGTAGCATCTTCACCGGAGTTGAAAGTCACAACACTGCCAGCCCTTGAGCCATCAATAATTGTATTTTCTGGTCCCGATTCACTTATAACGAGAATTGCTTTTCCATTGAAATTTATATTTTCATAATATGTACCCTGTTGTACTAATACAGTATCACCTCCCATAGCAGCATTTATAGCGGCTTGAATTGTTGTAAAATCCACCGGCACTTTTATTAAGGTTTTCTTAAATGCTATAGCGCTCGCTTCTTCACTAAAATCGCTTTCATTTCCGCTGCTATCTACTGCTGAGATACGATAATAGTAAGTTTGGTCATTTATGACATTATTATCCGTATAACTCGAAGCTGGCTTAGCCACAGTTGTTATTAAATTATCAGGAATCGGAGTAAATCCTTGATTTATACTTCGATAAATTTTGTAATGAGAAAGATCTGATTCTACATTTGAATCCCAGACTAATTTTATTTGATTATTTTCAGGATTAGCCCTTAAGTCTTGAGGTGCTCTCGGAGCGATAGAATCATACCTTCCAACATCATCCGTTATTTTAGCTATGAAAACCGCAGGATATGATTGACTTGCTAATGCGTGGTTATCAAAAGCAGCTGTACCAGTAAAACTACCGAGCATATAAGAATTTCCAGTGTTATCTACTCCTATTCCCCTTGCATAATCTCGCTCCATTCCTCCCGCTTGTTTCACCCATAGCAAATTACCGCTTGGATCATATAAAGCCGTTACAATATCTTCGTCCCCATAGCTTACTAATTCAATGTGATTAAAGTAAGTTGAGCCATAAAATCCCCCCGTGATTACACTATAACCAAATTTATCTACAGCGACATCCCATGACCGATCAAAATGATTTCCGCCAGCTTTTTGTACCCAAATAAGATCCCCTAAGCTATTATATTTTGCAAGAAAAATATCATCTAAACCAGAACTGATTAAAGATGTATTATCGAAGGTGATTGTTTCACTAAACATTCCGGTGACAAATATATTGCCCAATCTGTCTATAGCAATTCCACTTCCTTGATCATTGCCAATACTTCCTGCTTTTCTAGCCCATATAATATTACCAGTGGTATCATATTTTAAGGTGAATACATCTCCACTGCCAGATGAATGAATTATTTTGGAATCAAATGTTCCAGTGCCGTTAAAATATCCAGTGAGATAAATATTACCGGAATCATCCACAGAAATTCCACATCCTTTATCAGCATCCGGTCCTCCTCCATACTTTGCCCAGAGAACATTTCCCGATGCGTCATATTTAGCTACAAACATGTCGGTAGAACCAAAGCTCGTCAAAGTAGTTGTATCGAAGTTTATTGTGTCTCTAAATTCCCCCGTCACAAAGACGCTACCGGTCTTATCTGCGATTATTCTGTATCCAAGATCATAATCATTATTGCCCTGTACTTTTGCCCAAAGAGCATTACCAGAAGCATCATACTTTACCACGAACATACCAGCGCCTGTTGTAGTTATCGTTCCAAAAGTTGCAGAATCATTACAAAATCCAGTCACATAGATATTACCCGATTCATCGGTTGTTATTCCCCAACCACGATCATTTCCAGTACCCCCTGCTTTTTTTGCCCAGAGTACATTACCTGAAACATCATATTTTACGATAAATATATCCCCTTCACCAGAACTAATCAAAGTTTTTGCGCCGAAAGAGATTGATTCTCTAAATGAGCCAGTTATAATGCTGCTACCAGAATTATCTGTAGTAATGCTACATGCAACTTCACTATTGCTGCTTCCACCTGTCTGGCGTGCCCAGCCAAATTGTGCAGTTTGAGCGAATAATTCAAACGCAACTGTATAGTGAATAAAGATTAAAGTCAGCAAACGCATGTACTTGGTATTCATTCTTTTCCTTTGCAATTATGATTATTAGTAATCAATCGACCGGCGGCTCAGGCGGATTACCAATTACATCCCCGGAATTCGTTTTATCCGCATCATTTGCAAATATGATCGCAGTAACTCCCCCACCTATGAGTGCAGCACCGCCCACTATCCACAACCAGTTTTTACCTCCTGACTTTTTACCAATTTGACCTGACATCATGTTGCTTTGCAATGGTTCTACCTTTTCCAATTCAGCAGAAAGCCTCGAACTCGCATCCAAATAGATGCTTTTTTCCCATGAAATGAAATTATCTTTTTTCATGCTAATTCTATAATTTCCTTCCGGTAGCTTTATAACAAATGGCGTTTCCCCGGCTAATTTATCATTAACATAAACTTTAGTA
>WJKD01000199.1 GCA_014729315.1 Promethearchaeota archaeon
CACCACTCAGTTCATTGCTAAATGGTTTTGCGCTCACTTCGTTACTGAATTCGCTCTCATTCCCGGAACTATCCACTGCTGAGATGCGGTAATAATAGGTTTGATCATTAATAACATCGAGATCGATATAGTCTGAAGCGGATTTGGAAACTGTGGTCAGCAAGCTACTTTCAGTTGGGGTGAATCCTTGATTTTGGTAGCGATAGATATTGTAATATGATAAATCGAGTTCAGTATTCTGATCCCATGATAATGTAATCCGGCTATCACCAGGCATTGCTTGCACATTTGTTGGCGATTCTGGTGCACTTAAATCATCTTGATGAAAATAAAATGTCCCTATATCTGCTCTTGTACCATCAGGATCGAGCGGGCTTGAGGGATCGCCGGTATCAATGCAGGGAGACTTTTTTTGGAGATGATAATTTCCATTTGCATGGTCTACAAATAACGGATCCATCTGAATATTGAAATCCATATCACAAGAGTCACCATGAATATTTACAATTGCGTTTTTCCCAACATTTTCGCCACATCCATAAAAATTACCATTTTCATTATTCCAAAAATCAGAAAAGGAAATAGTAGGCTTGCCCGATGTTGCATAAATGCCATGGCTGCCCATGTTATCTGATACTATAGTATTTTTTATCACTGGTGAAGAACCACTTGGACAGCATATACCACCTCCAAAGCTTGCCGCTGTATTATCAACAATTGTTGAATTTATTATTTCTGGTGATGTTGCACCAAAGCAGCAAACTCCTCCACCATAATCAGTGGAACTATTTTTACTTATAACAACATTTTTTAATCTAAAATATGCCAAATCACCATAAACACCCCCGCCCCAATTTGCAGTATTATTCCTGACAATTGAATCTTTAATCAGCGGAGATGAATGGATTTCACTTGTGCCACCACAATGTATCCCTCCACCGTGTTGTTTTGCTTCGTTATTTTTAATAACTAAATCTACTAAAATAGCATCCGAATTTAATTCACACGCAACGCCTCCACCATCGTCTTTTGCATAATTATTTATAACAGTTGAATTCAAAATCATTGGTTTGGAACTATAGCATAGTATTCCCCCACCGTCATTTGAGGAATAATTATTTTTTATTATCAAATTTTGAAGAGTTGGGTTAGATGAATTTAAACATAAGATTCCCCCACCTCCTTCGCCTTCATGTGAATATCCATTTTGGATTGTAAAACCAATTAGCTTAGCAGTTGTATCTTCACCATTAAAAAATCGAACAACACTATTCAATTGATTTCCATCAATTATTGTTTGTAATATTTGAGTTGTGTCATCAGTTGTGATATACAGACTGCTCACAACTATATTTTTTCCTTTAAAATCAATATTTTCAAAATATGTACCTTGTTGCACTAATACAGTATCACCTTCTATAGCGGCATTTATAGCGGCTTGAATTGTTGAGTAATCTTCTGGAACTTTTATTTGAGTTGTGTGTTTTAGAATGGGATAATCACCCCCACCAAAAGTCCATGTGTCATCGTAAGCTGATCCGTCCTTATATCCCCCGAAAAGTAAAACATAATTCGGGCCTGACATATTACTCTCACTTAATGCGTGTTGATCTCTCGGCGGTGGCGTTATTGTATTTGAATCTTGCACCCAATTATCTTCACTTAAATCATAAATCCATGTTTCATCATTATAATTGGGACTCTGATGTATATTCCCTCCAAATAATAGTACCTTATCATCCCCCATATACGCCATATCATGTAAATATCTTCCGGATGGTTTCATATTGGGATGCATTTGCGACCATGAATTATCTAAAAGATTATATATCCAAGTATCATCCAAAGGAATTGTATCAAATCCTCCAAAAAGTAAAACTTTATTTTCACCTATATATGCGAGCTGATGTTGATGTCGATTTCTTGGTTTAGTTATCGGATTTTTATCTATCCATTGATTTTCATTTGAATCATATATCCAAGTTTCATACCCATCGAAATAAAGTACTTTACCATCATCAATAAAAGCCATAGATGAATTTGTACGTGACGGAGGACTGGTTTGAATATTCATCTCAGTCCAAGAGTTCTGATTTAGATCATAAACCCACGTATCATAAATCCATCCATCTGCCGTATTTCCGCCAAATAACAATACTTTTTTATCACTAATATAAGCCATCTTATGACTATAACGACAATCTGGTTTGTCTTTAGTATTTTTCTGCTCCCAAGAATTAGTAGTAATATCATATATCCAAGTATCATTTTGGTTATTGTCAGCTGAATCTCTTCCACCAAACAGCATCATCTTATTAACAGTTAAACAAGCCATTGCTGTCATAATTCGAGCTGATGGTTTTATTTCTGTAACTTTCTGAGTCCAATCGTCATTATAATTTATTACATAGTCATCGCCTGATATTATACTTTTATTGTCAGAATTATCAATATCGGTTCTATATGTAGTTATATTATTACCAGTTTCTGGGGATTGTCGGTTATTTACTAATTCTTTATTTTGAGCGAACAACTCTACCGTAAAAATATATTGAATAATAAATATTATTAAAAAGCCTGTGTATTTTGTAGTCATCTTAATCCCTTTTAAAACTTTATATTAATGCTCAATCAACTGGCGGCTCCGGCGGATTTCCAATTACATCCCCGGAATTCGTCTTATCCGCATCATTTGCAAATATAATAGCGGTAACTCCACCTCCAATAAGTGCGACACCACTCACTATCCACAGCCACTTTTTTCCGCCCGACTTTTGACGGATTTGTCCTGAGATTATATCGCTTTGCAATGGTTCTACTTTTTCTAATTCAGCAAAAAGTCTCGAACTCGCATCCAAATAGATGCTTTTTTCCCATGAAATGAAATTATCTTTTTTCATGCTAATTCTATAATTTCCTTCCGGTAGCTTTATAACAAATGGCGTTTCCCCGGCTAATTTATCATTAACATAAACTTTAGTA